>JBFLKR010000138.1:0-5887 GCA_040883295.1 Acidimicrobiia bacterium | reverse complement strand
GGCCACGGCGGGTTGGGCCTTCGGCTGCTCGGGGTGCGGGGTCGGGAGTTCGTGCCCGCCGAGGTCTACGACGAGATCCGGGCACGGACGCTCTCGACCGTGCGGGGCACCGTGCAGGCCGACATCCTCAAGGAGGACCAGGCCCAGAACACCTGCATCTTCTCGACCGAGTTCGCCCTGCGGTGCATGGGCGACGTGCAGCAGTGGTTCGTCGACCACGACGTGCAGAACTTCTACAGCGTGTCGGTGAGCGGGTACCACATGGCCGAGGCCGGGGCGAACGCCATCACCCACCTCGCGTTCACGCTCGCCAACGGGTTCACCTACGTCGAGTACTACCGGTCGCGGGGCATGGACATCGACGACTTCGCCCCGAACCTGTCCTTCTTCTTCTCCAATGGCATCGACCCGGAGTTCGCCGTGGTCGGCCGGGTGGCCCGCCGCATCTGGGCCCGGGCCATGAAGCTGCGGTACGGGGCAGGGGAGCGGTCCCAGAAGCTGAAGTACCACATCCAGACGTCGGGACGGAGCCTGCACGCCCAGGAAATCGCCTTCAACGACATCCGCACGACCCTGCAGGCGCTCTATGCCGTCTACGACAACGCCAACAGCCTGCACACCAACGCCTACGACGAGGCGATCACCACCCCGACCGAGGAGTCGGTGCGACGGGCGCTGGCCATCCAGTTGATCATCAACCGGGAGCTGGGGCTCGCGAAGAACGAGAACCCGCTGCAGGGGTCGTTCGTCATCGAGGAGCTCACCGACCTCGTCGAGGAGGCGGTGCTGGCCGAGTTCGACCGGCTCACCGAGCGGGGTGGGGTGCTCGGGGCCATGGAGCGCCAGTACCAGCGCACGAAGATCCAGGAGGAGTCGATGCGCTACGAGCACGCCAAGGAGACCGGGGAGTACCCGATCGTCGGCGTGAACACCTTCCTCGGTCCCGACGGCTCGCCGTTCGTGGTGCCCGACCAGGTGGTGCGGTCCGACGAGGCGGCCAAGCAGCGGCAGGTCGACAACGTCGAGGCGCTGTGGGAGCGCCATGCCGACGACGCGCCCGAGGCGCTGGCCCGTTTGCAGCAGGTGGCGCTGGCGGGCGGGAACGTCTTCGACGAGCTCATGGAGGTCGTGTCGGTGGCGTCGCTCGGCCAGATCTCGGACGCGTTGTTCGAGGCCGGCGGTCGCTACCGGCGCAACATGTAGGCGTCCCGTCGGCCCCCAAGGCGAACCCTGGGCCGGAGACCGTCGAATCGACGCGCCGCGGCCCCGAGAACCCTCGTGGGCCGCGGTCACGAACCCTGGGTTCGCGACCGCGGGGTCAGTCGTTGCGGTTGTCGAGCAGCATCCCCGCCCCGATGCTGGTGAACGTGGCGGCGATCGCCACGAGGATCAGCCACATCGGGAAGGCGTTCTCCATCGTGAAGAAGACGACGGCGGCGCCCACGAGGACGAGCAGGCCGGTCACGAGCAACCCCATGCCCGACCGGCGGTCGTTCATCTGCGTCGTCATCGGTCACCTCCGTCTCGGAACCATCTCCCATTGTCCTCCCGTCGGACGGCCGGGGTCAATGGTCGATCCGAGCCGCGCCCATGTGCCCCTCGGCGGCTCGAAGCGCGGCCGCTCAGACGCCCCGGCGTCAATGGGGGAACGGGTCGAGGTAGGCCCGGTACTCCGCGAGGAGACCGTCGGCCCAGCGGTGGACGGCGCACCCCTCCATCGGCCCGTCGGCGCCGGGCACCGTGATGGTCAACTCCACCAGCACCCGGTCGCCGTCCTCCATCATGGATCGGATGTCGAGGGTGGCGTCGTTGCGGTCCCAATCGGCCTCGTAGAGCCGCACGATGGCGTCGTGGTCGGGCACGGCCCGGGGTCCGGGACGCACGTAGGTGATCTCGGGGTGGAGCATCGCTCGGATGGCCCCGGCATCGCGCCGGTTGTAGGCGTCGACCAGTGCCCGGGAACGGTCGACCGGGCGCATCAGACGACCCGGACCTCGCACCGGACACCGGTCGACCGGGCGAGCCGGCGGTCGGTGGTGAGCAGGGGGGCGTCGAGGGCCTCGGCGAGGGCGACGTACCAGGCGTCGTAGGGGGTCACGTTGTGGCGCAACTCCCACATGCGTGGCAGGAAGGGCTCGGCGGGGTGCAGGCGGATCGCCAAGCCGAGGGAGCGACGTAGTGCTCGGCGTGCCGCCTCATCGTCGAGCCGTCCCGACCGGCTCTCCCCCCGAACGGCGGAGGCGACCTCGGCTCGGAGCATCGACGGTGCGGCGAGGTCGTCCTCGAGTGCGGCCCGCGCCCGGTGCCCCCGGTCATCAGGCGCGACGAGGGCCGTGAACAGCGCGGAGGCGTCGACGATGGTCAATGCGACTCCCGGTCTCGTCGGATGGTCTCGGTGATGTCGTCGGTGGTGGAGCGGAACCACTCGGGGTGCGCTGCCATCTCCGCCCGCACCTCGTCCATCACCTCGGTCACGGTCTTGTGGGACGCGTGCTCGGTCAGCAGCGCCAGCACGTACTCCTGCAGGCTCTGGCCGGCGGCTGCCGCCCGGCGCTTCAGCACGGCGTGCACCTTCGGGGGGACGTTGCGGACCTGGAGGTTGACCATGCCCGCAGCGTACTGCATGCGTTGTGCATGCGTCACGGGGCAACGTGCTCGGCCCGGTAGGTGCCGCCCACCGGGAGGCCCTTCGCCATGGCGATGTGCTCGTCCACGACATCGGCGACGACGTCGGAGCCATCACCCTCGCCGGCCAGGCCCATCCGCAGGAACCCTTCGGTGAACGCCTCGAGCAGCGTCGAACGGTCGAAGTGGGGCAGGTCGGCGACCGTGAAGGTGGTGGTGGCCTTCCCGGAGCCGAGGCCGACCACCGACCGCCGACAGCCGCAGTCGGGACAGTCGCAGAAGTCGGTGGGCAGGAAGACCAGCTCCCCGTCGACCGTGTGGCAGAAGTCCTCGGCCTCGGGCTCCGATGGCCGGGTGGCGACGAACACCTTCACGGGTCCCCTCCTCGATGGCGTGCCGCCACCGTATGGGGAGGGTGTGACACGCCCCTTGACGGGTGGGCACCGATCGACAACACTTAACGCAGAGGTTAAGTGACTGCTGCTCCCCCCACCATCGATCGGCTCGACCCGGTGTTCGAGGCCCTGGCCAACGAGCACCGACGGGCGATCATCCATGCGCTGGCGACGCGGCCCCACTCGATCAGCGACCTGGCCGACCAGCGGGACCTCTCCCTGCCGGCGATCCACAAGCACGTGCGCGTGCTCGAGGCCGCCGGCATGGTCCGGCGGCGCAAGGTCGGCCGAACCAACTTCCTGGCCCTCGAGCGGTCCCCGTTGCGGGACCTGCAGGCGTGGGTGGAGCAGTTCCACCCGTGGTGGGGCACCGACGGGGAGTCGCTGGAGAACTACGTCGCCCACCTCGCCAAGGACCCGAAGACGAAGGAGTCATCGTGAAGAAGTTCGTGTTCCTCGCCCATGGCGAGATGGACCAGTCGGCGGCGGCCCGAGAGGCCCACATGGCCTGGTGGTCGTCGATCCAGGACCACGTGGTCGACTCGGGCAACCCGCTCACCAACGCCACCGCCGTCTCGAGGGACGGCACCCTCGGGGAGGTCGCCGGTGAGCCGGCTCTGGGCTACTCGATCGTCCAGGCCGAGTCGCTGGAGGACGCCATCGCCCTGCTCGAGCTCTGCCCGATGGACATGTGGGTCTACGAGGCGGTGCCGATGTAGTCCCCGAGCCGGGGCCCGACCCGTTCCGGAGGCGGCGCGCCCACGCCGAATCGGGTTCAGCCCTCCAACTCGGCGACCCACACGTGCTCGGAGGGGAAGTCGTGGGCCCAGGCCCGATCGACGAAGAACTTGACCTCATCCCCGTCGCCCTCGGGTGCCCGGAGCTCGTGGTACGCCTCGATCGAGAACCCGAACGCCCGCAGGCGGCGGATCCACCCGGCAGGGGTGGGCCCGTACTCGATCCCGCCCGGCTCGACCTCGGCCTCGCGCCAGTCATGGCGCTCCGGACCGAACCAGGGTCGCTCGAACGACCTGACCACGGCGCTGCCGTCGGCCGGGGTCGCCACGTGGGTCAGCGGGTGGTTCGTGAGAAAGACGAGCCGGCCGCCGGGCCGGAGGATCCGGGCGGCCTCGGGCAGCCAGCGATCGGGATCGCACCAGGTGGGGGCCCCGTACTCGCTGACCGCCAGTTCGAAGCTGTCGTCGGGGAACGGCACGTCCTCGGCCGAGGCCCGCACGAAGCGGATGTCGGCGCCGTGCTCGTCGGCGAGGCGCCGGGCGGTGGCCAGTTGGCGGTCGGACAGGTCGAGGCCGGTGACCCGGGCCCCCCGCCGGGCGAGCCAGCCCGAGACGTAGCCGGTGCCGCAGCCCAGCTCGATGACGTCGAGGCCCGTCACGTCGTCGGGCAGCAGGCGCAGGTCGGCCTCGGGTACCCCCCACTCGCCCCACGTGATCTCGGTGGCGTCCCACGCCCGCTCGCCCATGGCCACCCAGTCGTCGGCCATGCCGTTCCAGTACCGCAGGTTCTCGGCGGCGTGCTCGGGGAGCGTCATCGGTCGAGGTGGACGGCGAGGTCGCGGACCGCCGCCCGGTAGAAGAGGATCTCGGCTCGGGCATCCCGGGCGGCCTTGCCGTCGAGGCGCAGGTACTCGAGGTGGGCGAGGGTCTCGCGCATCGCCAACCGCTTGTGGAACACGTCGAGGTTGGGCCGGAAGAGCTCGCCGGCGACGGTCCAGGCAGTCGCCGGCTCCACGATCTCGTGCATCGTGTCGCCGAGCCGCCGCTCGTGGTGGAGGAGGATCTGGTCGGCCCGCGCCGAGCCGCGCTCGATGATCCCGCCGTGGGCGGGGAACGTGGTCCCGAAGCCGCCGTCGCGGATGCGGATGAGCGAGTCGATGAAGTTGCCGAGCGGGTCGGGGTCCCGGTCGGGGTCCTCCCACCCGATGTAGGGCGTGATGCGGGGGAGCACGTGGTCACCCGAGAACAGCACCCCGGTGGCCGAGTCCCGCAGGCAGATGTGGGCGATCTCGTGGCCGGGCGTGTAGAGCACCTCGAGGTGGCGGTCGTCGTCGACGCGGATCCGGTCGCCGTCGGCCACGGTCGTGCTCGGTGGCTCCACGAGCCGCCACCAGTCGGGGGCCGGGACTTCGGTGTCGAAGAACTCCCAGAAGTCCCGGGGGGCGCCGTGCGCCCGGGCGGTGGCGGCGAACTCCGGCCCCCACGCCTCGGGCCGGTTGTAGATCGGCAGCGCGTGGTCGACCCGCTCGTGCATCACGAAGGCCATGTCCGGGTACTGCTCGAGCAGCCGGGGCGCCAGCCCGACGTGGTCGGGGTGCAGGTGGCTGACGACGAGCGTGTGGACCTCACCGAGGTCGTGGCCGAGCGTCTTCAGGCCGAGCCGGAGCGCCTCCTCGCCGTCGGGGTCGTCCACCCCGCAGTCGACGAGCACGAGCCCGTCGGCGCCGGCGACGACGTAGGCGTTCACCCAGTCCAGGCCCTTGAAGGGGATGGGGACCGGGATCTGGCCGATCCCGTCACCGAGGTCGGTGGGCGAGGTGGTCAATTGTGGGTCGGCTCCCGCACCTCGAACGTGATGTCGAGGGTGACGTCGAACGACGACGGCACGCCCGACTCGTCGACGGTGCCCCCGACCCGGACGACCTCGAACTTCGTGATGTCCGACGTGGTGACGGCGGCCCGACCGAGCACCGTCGAGATCGCGTCCTCGATCGAGCGGTCGGAACTCCCCGACAGGCGGACGGTCTTCGTGATGGTCATGCCGTGGTCCCGCCCCGCAAGGAATCGCGGATCTCCATGAGGAGGTCGACCTCCGACGGTGCGGGCGCCGCGTCCTCCACCTCACCGGCG
>JBFLKR010000137.1:0-5178 GCA_040883295.1 Acidimicrobiia bacterium | reverse complement strand
GGACCCCCACACCATCCGGCTGGCCGTGCCCGACCGGGGCGAGGTCGTCTTCGAGGACGTCATCAGGGGCACGATGCGCTTCGACCTCGCCAACGAGGACGACTTCGTGCTCGTCCGCTCGAGCGGCCTCCCCACCTATCACCTCGCTTCGACCGTCGACGACGTCGACTACGCGATCACCCACGTTGTTCGCGGCGAGGACCTGCTGTCGTCGACGCCGAAGCACCTCCTCCTCACTCGGGCGATGGGGGCGGCCGAGCCGATCTACGCGCACATGCCGCTGCTCTTCGGCCCCGACGGCAAGAAGCTGTCGAAACGGCACGGGGACACGTCGATGGCGGCCTTCATGGACGCCGGGTACCTGCCCGAGGCCGTGTTCAACTTCATGTGCTTGCTCGGGTGGTCCCCCGGCGGCGATCGGGAGGTCTTCACCCGCGACGAGGCGGTTGCCGCCTTCGATCTCGCCGACGTGCAGCGCAACGCGGCCGTCTTCGACACGACGAAGCTCGACTGGCTGAACGGCGAGTACATCCGGGCGCTCGACGCCGACGACTTCGTGGCCCGGGTGCGCCCGCTGCTGGGCGACCTCGACCCCGCCGACGAGGCCGCGTTCGTGGAGCTGGCCCCGCTCGTGCAGGAGCGCACGAAGAAGCTGCCCGAGGCCACCGAGCAGGTGGCGTTCCTGTTCACCGCCGACGACGCCATCGCCTTCGATGAGGGGTCGTGGCAGAAGCAGATGACGAAGGACTTCACCCGACCCGCCCTCGAGGGCGGCATCGCCGCGCTCGAAGGCGTGGGGGAGTGGACGACCGAGGCGATCGACGCCGCCTTGCGAGCCAACCTCGAGGCCCAGGGTCTCAACCCCCGGAAGGGGCTCCAACCGCTGCGGGTGGCCCTCACCGGCTCGGCCGTCAGCCCGCCGCTGTTCGAGTCGATGGCCGCGTTGGGCCGAGAGTCGACGCTGACCCGGCTGCGGCGGGCGCTGGCGCTGCTCGACGACTGAGGACACCGGACCGGACCCCCGCGGTCCCTCGGACCCCCGAACGCGTTCCTGTCGGGCCCAGCCATCCCGGGCATGGGCCAGCCCGACAGGAACGCACTTGCGGGGTGGGGGCCGAGACCCGGCCGAGCCCTACACTGCCGGCGACGCGATCGCGTCGTGGCCCCGTCGTCCAGCGGTCCAGGACTCCGGCCTTTCAAGCCGGCAACGCGGGTTCGAATCCCGTCGGGGCTGCCGCCATTAACTGGTGATGAACTCATGCCGTGGCAGGCATGGGTATGGCGTGGCCGTCGGTTCCATGCCCCGTACCCGAGCACGGAGTGACCGATGCGCAAGTTCCTCACCAACCCATGGGTGATCGTCGGTGGCCTTCTCGTCGCCGCCGTCGCCTTCTACCTCTTCCGGCCCGACACGCTGTTCCTCGACGACCGGGCCGACGAGTCGCTGGAGGACGCCTTCGCGGCGTCCGAGCCGGTCTCGGCGGATGCGTCGGAGCCGATGGACGAGGAGCCGATGGACGAGGAGTCCATGGACGAGGACCCGATGGACGAGGAGCCGATGGACGAGGAGGCTCCCGCGACCACCACCACCACGGTCCCCGCCGGTCCCGTCGCCGAGACCAGCGGTTCGTTCGAGGGCATCGGCCGCTACTCGGCCAGCGGCACCGCCACCGTGTACGAGCAGGCGGGTGAGCGCATCCTCCGCTTCGAGGACGACACCGACATCCAGAACGGCCCGGATCTGTACGTCTGGCTGGTCCCGACGGCCGAGTACGACGGGGGCGAACCGACCGAGTTCATCGACCTCGGCCGACTCACCGGCAACGTGGGCGGTCAGAACTATGACCTCCCCGACGGCTTCGACCCCGAGGGGGACTGGACCGTCGTGATCTGGTGTCTGCGGTTCACGGTGCCGTTCGCGTCGGCCCCGCTGGCCTGACCGGTCAGGACTCCGCCCGGGACCGCAGCTCGGCGGCGATGCCGGCCACCCAGCGGGCCACCTCCGTCCGGTCCCGCCAGTCGCCGGCGAGCTCGGTCTGGGCCATGGACGAGGCCGGGAACCAGCCCGGGTCCTCGGACAGCTTCCCGCCGAAGGTCCGGTGGCCGCGGGGCCCGAACCGATCGAGCACGCGCTGCACGGCGTCGGTGGGCGGGATGTCGGCACCGGCCGCGTCCTCGTTGAGCGGGCCGCTCGAGAAGGCCCAGGTGGGCAGTGTCGCCAGGGTGTCGGCGTGTCGCCTGACGAACCGGCGGGCGCCCTTCTGCCAGCGGTCGGCGTAGAGGGCCCCCCCGACGATCACCGCGTCGTAGCCCTCGGGCGACGGCCGATCCAGCCCGTCCTCGAGGTCGGCCTCGAAGCCGGCCTCCTCCAACTCCTCGACGATCCAGGCCGCCAGTTCGGCGGTGCCGCCCATCTTCGAGCCGTACACCACGAGCACGCGCATCGGCGTTCACCTCCCGGGGACCGAGGCTACGCGTGCCGGGCGCCGCCGGACCCTGCCGCGTAGGCTGGCTCGATGCCGATCCCCCGCCCGGCCTTCACGATGGGCATCGAGGAGGAGTACCTGCTCGTCGACCGCCAGACCCGTGGGCTGGTGGCGGACCCCCCCGGAACCATCCTGGAGGCGTGCCAGGCGGCGCTGGGTGACCGCGTGGCCCCCGAGTTCATGCGGTCGCAGATCGAGATCGGGACCGCCGTCACGGACTGCGTCGAGGAGGCTCGCCAGGAGCTGCGGCAGGCCCGGTCGGTCGTGGCCGACAGCGCCGAGCGGGAGGGCTTGGCGATCATCGCCGCCTCGACCCATCCCTTCGGGCACTGGCGGGAGCAACTGCCCACCCCCAGGGAACGATACGAGGCGCTCGCCGCCGACATGGGCGCGGTCCTCGCCCACCTGCTCATCGGCGGCATGCACGTGCACGTCGGCATCGACGATGCCGACCTGCGGCTCGACCTCATGAGCCAGGTGAGCTACTTCATCCCCCACCTCGTCGCCCTCTCGACCTCGTCGCCGTTCTGGGACGGCGACGACACCGGCATGCAGAGCTATCGCAAGTCGGTCTTCAAGGCGATGCCCCGGACCGGGATCCCACCCCGCTTTGCCACCTGGTCGGACTACGAGCGCCACGTGGGGGCCCTGACCGGGCCCGGCGTCATCGAGGACGCCACCAAGATCTGGTGGGAGATCCGACCCTCCGCCCGGTATCCCACCGTCGAGTTCCGTGCCTGCGACGTGTGCCCGAACATGGAGGACGCCCTCACCATCGCTGCCACCTACGCGTCGTTGCTCCGGATGCTGTGGCGGCGACGGGTGGAGAACCAGCGCTGGCGCATCTACGAGCCGTTCCTCATCGAGGAGAACGTGTGGCGGTCCCAGCGCTATCCCATCGACGAGCTGACCCTCATCGACTTCGGCTGGAACGAGTTGCGCCCCTATCGCGACCTCATGACCGAGGTGGTCGAGCTCGTCATGCCCGACGCCGAGGCGCTCGGCTGCGTCGACGAGGTCGCGCGGATCGCCGACATCATCGAGCGCGGGACCAGCAGTGATCGCCAGCGCGAGGTCTACGCTGCGGCCGTCGCCGGCGGCGCCTCCCATCGGGATGCGCTCGTGGCGGTGGTCGACCACCTCGTCGACGAGACCCACGCCAACCTGGAGTAGGCCGCATGGACATCGAGGTCCTGGATCGCTTCTTCGCCGCACTCACGGTTGCCGGGGGCGTGGCCGGCATCGGGCTCGTCGTGTGGGCCCTGGTCGACCTCCGTGGGCTCGGCCGGTCCGTGGGGCCGCTGCTGCTGCCGCTCGCCACGCTCGTCGCCACCGGGGCGACGGTCGGCAGCCTGATCTACTCGGAGGTGTTCGAGCGCATCCCGTGCGCGCTCTGCTGGTACCAGCGCATCTTCATGTACTCCGCAGCGGTCATCGGGATCCTGGCCCTCATCCGTCGACGGGACCGCGGGGTCCTTCCCTACATGGGCACCCTCGCTACCGTTGGCGCCGCAATCAGCGTCGTCCACATCCTGGACCAGAACACGAGGTGGTTCGAGTCGCCGGTGTGCCGGGCCGACGTGCCCTGCAGCGCCAAGTACGTCGACGTCCTCGGGTTCGTGTCCATCCCCGTGATGGCGCTGGGGAGCTTCATACTGATCGCGGCGGCGTGCTTCATCGCCCACCGCCTGACAGGAGACGAGACATGAGCACGAAGCCAGCACCCTCGACCAACCGGGCACCGTTCCTGTGGATCGGCCTCGGCGTCGTCGTGGTCGTCGCCCTCTTCGTCTGGGCGATCGCCTCCGGCGGCACCTCGGGCACCGCCTCGGGCTCCGACTTCGAGGTGCCGGCCTTCGGCGAGGTCACCATCGACGGTGATCCCCTCCCGCTCCTCGATCCCTCGGGCGGCGGCGTGGCCGAGTTCGATCCCGCCGCCGGGCAGCCGGCGCCGCTCGTCTCCGGCACCGACTGGAACGGCGAGCCGTCGACGGTGGGCGGCGCGGGTTCCCAACTCGTCGTCTTCCTCGCCCACTGGTGCCCCAACTGCCAGGCGGAGGTCCCGGTGCTCGTCGACCTCATGGCCGGCGGCGACACCATCGACGGTGTCCCGGTCGTGGCGGTGGCCACGTCGGCCAACTCCACCCGCGCCGAGTTCCCACCCGCCGCGTGGCTCGACCGCGAGGGCTGGACCGGGCAGGTCGTCATGGACGACGCCGAGACCACCGCGCTCCGGGCCTACGGCCTCGCCGCGTTCCCCGCCTGGGCCGTCATCGGTCCCGATGGGGAGATCGTGACCCGGGCGACCGGGCAGCTGCCCGCCGACGCGATCCGGGCGCTCGCCGGGCTCGCCGCCGGCGGCTGACGAGTCTTGGGCTACCCCATCGCCTGGGGTACGATGTCGGTCCCTTCGGGGGTGGTGTAATTGGCAACACAGCTGGTTCTGGTCCAGTCATTGGGGGTTCGAGTCCTCCCCCCCGAGCCGCCTCGCCGTCAGCGGTGAGACGTCCCCGGCCCCGTCGTCTAGTGGTCTAGGACGCCGGCCTCTCAAGCCGGTAACGCCGGTTCGAACCCGGTCGGGGCTGCAACTCAGAGACCCCCGCTTCGGCGGGGGTCTCTTCGTATGTGGGCGTCTGGGAAGGACATGGGAGTCATCCGTGACATCCGTGACGGAGCAACGGTCCAGCCGACG
>JBFLKR010000136.1:0-12816 GCA_040883295.1 Acidimicrobiia bacterium | reverse complement strand
GTGGCCCTGCTCTCGGACACGCTCCACAACATCGGGGATGCGGCGACCGCCATCCCCCTCTGGATCGCCTTCTCGGTCGGGATGCGACCGGCCACCAGGCGATACACGTTCGGGCTCGGACGCGCCGAGGACGTGGCCGGCATCGTGATCGTCGCCGCCATCGGCCTCTCGGCGGCGCTCATCGCCTGGGAGTCGGTCAATCGTCTCATCGAGCCTGAGCCGATCCGCGCCGCCGGGTGGGTGATCGCGGCCGGCTTCGTCGGTGCCCTCGGCAATGAATGGGTCGCCCGGTATCGGATGCGGGTGGGCCGCCGGATCGGCTCGGAGGCGCTCGTCGCCGACGGCCGCCACGCCAGGAGCGATGCGCTCACATCGCTGGCCGTCGTCGTGGCGGGTGTCGGGGCGCTCTTCGGACTCGCCTGGGTGGACCCGGTGGCCGGACTGGTCGTGGCCGGCGCCATCGTGGTCCTGCTCGTGAGATCGGGCCGCGTGATCGTGCGCCGGCTGCTCGACGGCATCGAGCCCGAGCTGGTCGATCGTGCGCGTGCCGCCCTCCTCGGCACCGAGGGTGTCGAGGGCGTCGCCGACCTGCGGATGCGTTGGCAGGGCCACCTGCTGCGGGTCGAGGCATCGATCGGCGTCGATCCGGACCTTTCGGTGGCCGGGGGCCACGAGATCGGCCACGCCGCCGAGCACGCCTTGCACCACGAGTTCGACCGACCCCTCGTGGTGACCGTCCACGTCGAGCCCGCCGATCGCTCGGGCCATGAGGACGTGTCGCACCACACCGGCGGCTGAAGGAACGGACGTGCGGCGCCGATACCGGCACCGTGGACACGAAGTACCTCTTGCGACTCGGTGGGGCGATGGTGGCCTGTGCCGTGATCGGCTGGTTCCCGTTCGTGGCGGGGACCAGGGTGCCGCTGCTCGGGCTGTTCGACTTCGGCATCCACGAGTTGGGCCACCTGCTCTTCATCTGGGCGGGTCGGACCGTCCACTTCCTCTCCGGCTCGGTGCTGCAGGTGGCGGTGCCGATCGGGCTCACCCTCGCCTTCCTCCGGTGGGGCAACCTGCCTGCCGCTGCGGTCACGACCGCCTGGACCGGCGCCAACCTGTGGGACGTGTCGGTCTACGTCGCCGACGCCCCGTACGAGCGACTCGTCCTGTGGGGTGGTGGCCAGCATGACTGGGCGACCCTCCTCGGGGGGTGGGACGCCATCCATCTCGCCGACGAGATCGCTGCCGTCCTATCGGGGTTGGGGGGTGTGTTGGTGGTCGGCGCCATGGCCCTGTGTGCCCTTCCTGCGTTCGCCCCGGGCCTGCGGTCGGCGCCTGCCGGGGCGGACGGTGCGTAGCGGCACACCTACGGGCCTCGTCGTTTGACGATGTAGGTGATGCCGAGCGGTGACGTCCAGTGGATGGTGCCGTCCGGGTCGATCCGGTACGACCAGCCGCCTTCGTCCTTGGCCCGATGGTGGAACCGGCACAGGGGTGCGAGATTGGACGTGTGGGTAGGGCCGCCGTCGACGTGCCGACGGGTGTGGTCGAGATCCGTTTTGTGGGCGGGCAGGCGGCAGCCGGGGAAGACACAGGTGGGGTGGCGGCGACGTACGGCGCGGCGTTGGGCGGCGGTGGGGCGGCGGACGGTGACGTCCACGGCGTCGTCCCCGTCGACGACGTTGACCTTGAGGCGGCCCGTCTTGTCCTCGGTGAGCGCCTTGCGGGCCACATCGGCCAGGACGGGTCCCCAGCCAGGGATGTCGGCAGCTCGGTCCCGGAGCCCGATGAGAGTCTCGAGATCGACGACGACCTGCACCTGGGGGGCGGTCGCCTGCCCGGTGACCCCTCCGCAGAGGAGATCCAGCAGGACGTCGGCGCGTTTCTGGTCGAAGGTGCGGTCGTCGGCCAGTTGGCGGGCGAGGCGGTCGATGTTGGCAATGGCGGCGTTGAGCCGATCGGGGGGCAGGTTGCGGCCCCACAGGTCGCCCGTACCGTCGTTGTGGGGCCACGTCTCGACCCGGCGGTCGGCGATCGAGCGCTCGTAGCGACGTTTGGCGTCGTGGGGGTCGACCTGGAGGCACAGCTTGCGGAGACGGGCAGCCAGTTGGCCGGTGGTGAGGCGGGGGGCGTCGTCGAGCACCTGGTCGACGACCCGGCGGGCGGGGAGGAGGTCGAGGTGGGAGACCCCGTCGGCGATCACCTTCGCCTTGGCCCAGTCGAGGTGGCCGGCGTGCATCGATGCCCAGACCGCCGGCAGCCGCTCGGTCACGTCGAAGGCCAGTGCGACGTCCGCCTCGGCCTTGCGGCGGGTCAGGGTGAGGGCCGACCCGACCTCGAGCGGAGCGAACTCACCGTAGGCGTTGGCCTGGTCGACCGGGGTGCCGCCGTCGTGACGATGGGACACCTCGACCATGTCGGCAGCCCGCTCGGCGGCGAGGTGGTTGGCGAGCCGTTGGCGGGCTCGCAGCACCGCCACCGTCTCGTCGTCGGACAGGCTCGTCCGGTCGACGGACGACAGGGCCGCGGCCAGTTCGGTGATGGGGATCTCCTCCCACGAACGCAGGGCAGTAGCGAACATCTGTTCGCATCGTAGAACATCGCTGTGACACGAACCAGAGGGTCGTCGGGGCCGAACCGCTCGATTGGCGGACGGCGACCGATACGCTCTCGGGCCGTGCCGTCATCCCTGCCCGAGCACCTCCTGACACCGCACCCGGACCGGCTCGCTCCCGACCATCCGGCTCGCAACGCCATCCTCGCCGCCCATGCGGCGGCGGTGGCGGCCCGTCGTCCGGGCTATCTCGACCCGGTGACTGGGCTCTACGTACAGACGGCGGTCGCGCTCTGGGACCGCGGGCACTGCTGCGACTCGGGCTGTCGCCACTGCCCGTGGATCGAGCGCCCCTAGAACCCGTCGATCGTCTCGGCGAGGCCGCGGTCGGCGTCGGTGATGGTGTTGCCGGCGTCGTGGGTGACGAGGTCGACGGTGACCTTGCCCCACGTGACGCCCATCTCGGGATGGTGGTTCGCCGCCTCGGCGGCCATCGCCACGCGGGTGGCGAAGGCGAAGGCGGTGGAGAAGTCGGGGAACGACCGCTCGGTGTGGAGGACGCCGTCGACGACCTCCCAGTCGGGGTGCTCGGACAGCCAGGCTTCCATGGGATCCTCGATCTCGGGTGCGACGAACTCCAGTGTGGCAGCGTCGCCGGTCAGCACCAGACGGCCCTCGGTCTCCTCGGCCGCAAAGGGGCCCTGGAAGGCCGAGAGGAACGTCTGCTCCATCGCCATCAGTTCGGGCGGCCCGGCCATCAGCGTCGTGGCGAGGGGACCGACCTCGAGGCGGCCATCGACGATCGCACCACTTCCCATGAAGCGATTCACGGCCGCCTTGCCCGCCATGCGACCCTCGGCGAACTCGAGGGTGATCTCGGCCGCACCGAGGTCCACGGACTCGCCGCCCACCTCGAGTCGGGCGAGGCGCCACGGGGTGTCGCTCACGCCGACGCCTCGAAGACGAGCTCGGTCCCCGGCGCCGGATCGCCGGGGGCGGGGGGCTGGGACACCATCGTCAGCCGGTCCCCGTCCACGGTGGCCACCCAGCGGTTGGACACGAGTACGTCGAGGTACCGGGCCTCGAGGGCCATGACGTCGGTGTCCTCGCAGAACCGCTCGGTGACGGCGACGCCCGAGAGCACCACCTCGTCGCCGTCGCGGTCGATCTGGCCGGAGTAGGTGTTGCAGCCCGACGACCCACTGGCGCGGCCGTCTGCGATGGTCAGGGTCACCTCCGCTGGCAGGTCGACGGAGCCGCCCTCGTACGTGAACGAGGCCAGCACCCAGTCGCCCTCGGCGCCGGTCGAACAGCCGGCGAGTGCCAGGGCCAGGACGAGCAGGATCATGATGCGTGGCACGGCTCCCTCGTGGACGGGTGCCCCGATCCTACGATCGGGGCATGGCACTGCGGACCGACCAGGGGATCGTCCTGCGCTCGTACCCCTTCGGGGAGTCGCACAAGGTCGTGGTGCTCGTCTCGGCCAACCGGGGGAAGCTCCGCACGGTCGCCAAGGGGGTCCGCAAGACCAAGAGCCGCTTCGGCGGTCGACTCGAGCCGTTCACCCATGTCGAGGTCGTGCTCTACGAGGGACGCGAACTCCACACCATCACCCAGGTGGAGGTCATCGAGGCCTTCCCGCACCTGCGCCTGGATCTCGACGCGGTTGGCGCCGCCGCCACGATGACAGAGGTCGTCGACCACGTCAGCCAGGAGGACGAGCCGTCATCGGCGGCGTTCCTGGCGCTGCGGCGCGGACTCACGGCGCTCGAGGCGGGGGAGCGAGGCCCCGACGTCCTGTCGGTCTTCCTGCTGTCGATCACCGATGCGCTCGGTCTCGCCCCGGCACTCGACCACTGCGCCTCGTGCGGGGAGCCGGCCCCGACACGGTTCTCGTTCCCGGCCGGGGGGGCGGTGTGCGACGCCTGCGCCCCGGGCGGCGCGGTGCGCCTGCGGGCAGGGGTGCTCGAGCACCTCACGGCCCTCCGCCGGGGGGCCGATCCCGACCCGGCGACGGCCGACGACGCCCTCGGCGTGGCCCGCCGGTTCGTCGAGTACCACCTCGAACGCCGACTCGGCTCGGTGGGGGTCCTCTCGTGACGGTGGACCTGTCGGCGGTCGACCCGGAACGGGTCCCTGCCCACGTGGGGCTCATCATGGACGGCAACGGCCGCTGGGCGGCCGAGCGGGGCCTGGAGCGGACCGCCGGGCACGCCGCCGGCGAGGCGGCGTTGTTCGACACCATCGACGGGGCGCTGGCCCTCGGGATCCGGTGGCTCACCGCCTTCACGTTCTCCACCGAGAACTGGTCCCGCCCACCCGACGAGGTCGAGTTCCTCATGTTCTTCAACGAGGACCTGCTGACCCGGCGTCGCGACGAGTTGCATGGCAAGGGCGTGCGGATGTGGTTCGCCGGCGAGTTGGACGACCCCCGGGTCCCCGACCGCAACCGGCGCCACATGGCCGACGCGGCCGCCCTGACCGCGGGCAACGACACCCTGCACCTCGTGCTCGCCTTCAACTACGGGGGCCGGGCCGAGTTGGCGTCGGCCGCCCGCCGGATCGCCGAGGCCGTGGCCGAGGGCCGCCTGCGACCCGGCGACGTCGACGAGGGGGCGGTGGCCGATCGACTCTCCGTGCCCGAGATGCCCGACGTCGACCTCGTGGTGCGAACCTCGGGCGAACAGCGAATCTCGAACTTCTTGCTCTGGCAGGCGGCCTACGCCGAGTACGTGTTCCCGGACTGCTACTGGCCCGAGTTCGGCGCCCAACGACTCGTCGACGCCGTAGCCGAGTACCAGGGCCGTCGCCGGCGGTTCGGCGCCGTCTGATTCCGAGCGGGCCGAGCCGCGCGAGGCCGCTACCCTGCGCCGTCGCTCCCGACCGGATCGACCCATGCCTGCCGATTTCGACACCATCGTCAACCTCTCGAAGCGACGCGGCTTCGTGTTCCCGTCGTCGGAGATCTACGGCGGGCTCCGATCCGCCTACGACTATGGCCCGATCGGCGCCCTGCTGCTGCGCAACGTCAAGGAACAGTGGTGGCGGTCGATGGTGCAGCTGCGGCCCGACGTGGTGGGCCTCGACTCGGCGATCCTGCAGGCCCGGCGGGTCTGGCAGGCCTCCGGGCACGAGTCGGTGTTCACCGACCCGCTCGTGGACTGCAAGGAGTGCAAGTCCCGCCACCGCCTGGACAAGCTCGAGGATCCCGAGGTCTGCCCGACCTGTGGCAGCCGCGGCACGTTCACCGAGCCCCGCGACTTCAACCTCATGTTCCGCACCCACATGGGTCCGGTCGAGGCCGACGAGAACATGGTGTACCTGCGGCCCGAGACGGCCCAGGGCATCTTCATCAACTACGAGAGCGTCCGGCGCACCCAGCGGATGAAGCTGCCGTTCGGCGTCGCCCAGATCGGCAAGTCCTTCCGCAACGAGATCACCCCCGGCCAGTTCGTCTTCCGGACCCGGGAGTTCGAGCAGATGGAGATGGAGTTCTTCTGCCGACCCGACGAGGCCGACCAGTGGTTCGACTACTGGGTGGCCGCCCGCCACGCCTGGTACCTCGACCTGGGGATGACGCCCGACCACCTCCGCATCCGCCCCCACGAGTCCGACGAGTTGAGCCACTACTCGACCGGCACCGTCGACGTCGAGTACCGGTTCCCCTGGGGGTGGGACGAGCTCGAGGGGATCGCCAACCGCACCGACTTCGACCTCCGCCAGCATGCCGAGTTCTCCGGCGAGGACCTCCGGTACTACGACCAGGAGTCCGACGAGCGCTTCTTCCCCTACGTCATCGAGCCGGCCGCCGGGGCCACCCGCACCGCCTACGCCTTCCTCATCGACGCCTACGACGAGGAGGAGGTCGAGGGCGAGACCCGCGTCGTGCTGCGGCTCGACCCCCGGCTGGCCCCCTACCAGGTGGCGGTGTTGCCGCTCAGCCGGAAGCTGGCGACCGAGGCCCACGAGGTCGCCGACGCCCTGCGGCCGCGGTTCATGCTCGAGTATGACGAGACCCAGTCGATCGGCCGCCGCTACCGGCGCCAGGACGAGATCGGCACGCCCTTCTGCGTCACCATCGACTTCGACTCCCTCGAGGACCGGGCGGTGACGGTGCGAGACCGCGACACCATGGCCCAGGACCGGGTCTCGATCGACCGACTCGAGGGCTACCTCGCCGAACGGCTCGGCTGACCAGTCGACTACACCCCGGTCGGCCATAGGGTTGCCGCCCGCTCCCTCCCGAGGTCCATCGATGCTCCGAACCCTCTCGCTCCTCGCCGTGCTGGCCCTCGTCGTGGCGGCGTGCGGCGGCGCTGCCGACACCGCTGACACGACGACCACCACGGCGGCCCCGGCCGAGACCACCGCCCCGGCGGCGACCGAGACGACCGAGGCGCCGTCCGACGGGGAGGACGCCGGAGACGCCGCCGGCGCCGTGACCTTCGTCGCCGGCGAGGGCACGCAGGCGGGATTCGAGGTCGAGGAAGTCCTCCGCGGCGATGATGTGGTCGTCGTCGCCCGGAACGGCTCGGTCGACGTCGAGGCGACGATCGACTTCGACGACCCCGCCGCCAGCGAGATCGCCGTCGTCACCATCGATGCCGCCGGGTTCGTGACCGACGAGGACCGCCGCAACAACGCCATCCGCCAGTTCATCCTCGACGTCGGCGACTTCCCCGAGATCACCTTCGCGCCGAGCTCGTTCGACGGCGCCGCCGACGCACTCTCAGGAGGGACCGGCACGATCACCGGCGACCTGACGATTCGGGACGTGACGGTCCCGGTCACGTTCGAGGTGACGGCGACGGAGGCCTCGGCGAACGGGATCACGGCCGAGGCGACGGCGACCGTCGACCGCACGGACTGGGGCCTGAACATCCCGAGCGTGCCGTTCGTGGCCTCGGTCGCCGACGACGTCGTCCTCGTCCTCGACCTCGTGTTGGTGCCGACGGGCTGAGCTCAGCCGACGTTGGCGTCGAAGAGGCTGCCGACCCCGAAGCTCAGGACCCCGCCGAGCAACGACACCGAGAGGTTCTCGAGCCCGGCCCGGATCGGATTGGTGCCCGTGGCCACGGTCTTGGCCACGCCGACGGCGAAGAGGCCGGCGCCGGCGAACGCCGCCGCCCACCAGAGCCCGGCCACGGTGGTCCCCACGAACACGAACGGCACCACCGACGGGGCCGCTCCGGCGATGAACAGCAGGCCCGAGTAGATCGCGGCCTTCCACGGGCTCCGCCGCCCGTCCTCGACCACGCCGAACTCGAGGCGCTTCATCGACTCCATGAGTGCCTCGTCGCTGGCGCCCACCTGGCTCACGGCCGCTTCGAGCACCTCGCCCTCGAGGCCGAGGTCGCCGAGCATCTCCCGCAGTTGGTCGACCTCCTGTTCCCGGTACCAGCGGATGTGCTGGGCCTCGAGGGCGACCTCGCGGTCGAAGACCTCCTCCTGCGACTTGGTGGCCAGCCACTCGCCGGTCGCCATGGAGATGGCGCCCGCCAGGGCCCCGGCCACGCCGGTGAGCAGCACCTGGTCCACCGACAGCCCACCGCCGACGACACCGGCGACGAGCAGGAACATCGACACGAGGCCGTCGTTGACGCCCAGGATGATGTCCCGCCAGTAGGGGCGGGTGTCCCCGAGGTGGGGTCGGTAGGGGGGCTTCTCGTCGGTCGTCTCGGTCGGCTCGGCGCTCACCGGTCCGACGCTACTCCGCGGTCCGAGCGGCGCTGTCGGTCCGAGCGGGGCTCACCCGGCCGGCACCACCTCGAACGTGGCCCAGGTGGCGCCGCCCTCGTCGCCGAAGGTCGCGCACCCGATCGCCCAGGTGCCGGGCTCGGCGAGGACGACGGAGATCGCCCCGGTTCCGCCGGGCGGGACGGCGGTCCAGTTGTGGGCCATCCCGATCTCCCACAGGTCAGGGGAGAACGGCGCCAGGTCCGGTGGCGAGTTGTTGGCGAGATCGGTCGGTCCCAGGCCGGCGGCCGGACGTCCGATCGCGAGCCCCATGAGGTCGGTGATCCCCCCGGCGTCGTGTCGACCCAGGAGCGTCACGACGGTGCCGACCTCGAGGGTCGTGGGCTGGGTCATGCGGCGACCGGAGGCGTCGGCGGTCGCCATCAGCACCACGGTGTCCGGGGGCTCCAGGCTCGGGGCGGCGAGCGGCCACGGGGGAACCTCGATACGGCCGGAGATGATGCCGGTCGTGGCCTCGTCGACGATGGCGAGTTCGTCATCGGTCAGTCGATCGGCGGCGTTGGCCATCGAGAACCCGCCGTTGTCGAGGTTCATGACGAGGTCGTTCGACACGCCGGAGAGCGCCTGCTCGACGGCGAGGAAGATCGCCCGGTCGAATCGTTTGACCATCGAGGTCAGGACGGCGTCCGCAGTCCCTGGTTCGTCGTCCGAGAGCGCGAGGTACTGGTCCGAGTCGACGCCGATCGCCCAGAGGTCGGCACCGGCGGAGCGGGCGGACGCCACGGCTCGGAGCACGCCGATCTGGGCCTCACCGTGGGCGTTGAAGACCACGTCGGCACCCTCGGCGATCACGGCCTCGGCCACCGTGGCTGCTCGATCGGCCTCATCGTCTTCGAAGTTCAAGAAGGGGTGGTAGCGGGTCGGCGTGTAGGCCGAGACCACGGCCACCTCGGAGTCGACGTGGGTCGCGCCGGCCTCGAAGCCCGCCCGAAAGTCTTCGACGAGGCCGGGGTGGGCCCCCACGAAGCCGACGACCCCGGACTTCGTCCTGGCGGCGGCCACGGCGCCCGCCAGGAAGGCGCCCTTCGGGTTCTCGAAGCCGACCCACGCCCAGCGATCGCGGTCGGGATGGTCGTCGTCGACCAGCGGGGCAAACCCGAGGTCGACGAATCGGATCTCGGGGTGGGTTGCGAGTGCCGCCGACCAGTCGTAGTTGGGGAAGATGTTGCCGGTGTCGAGGGCGATGACGACGACGTCTGGCCCCGAGTCGAGTGCCTCGTCGATCTGGACGGCGTCGATCTCGGGACGGAGCACGTCGGTGGCGGCTCCGAGTCGACGTTCGACGTCGGCCATCCCGGCGACGTGCTGATCCGAGATGACCCCGCCGATCGGGGCGTCGATGAGCAGCACCTCGGGGCTCGGGGGAGACAGCAGCTCCCAGAGGGCGAACCCGCCGACGATGAGCAGGGCGATCACGACAACGGCGAAGCCCCATGTCTGGCGTCGCTGCCGCCGTCCTTGGCGAGCGGCGGCCTCGGACCGTCGAGTTGCGAGGCGGTGGCTTTCGTCGAGGAAGTGGCGTTCCTCGTCGGTGAGGGCGAGATCGCTGCGATCGGCCCAGGTGGCGTAGTCGGCGAGGCGCGCGTCGGACCAGAGGTAGCCCGGGTCGTCGTCGGCTCGACGCCAGTCGGCCATGGCCGTCGTGAGGGCGACGTGGCGGTGGAGGTCGTCGCGGGCGTCGTCGAGCCAGCCGGCCAGTCGGGGCCACTCGGCCAGCAGCGCCTCGTGGGCGATGTCCACCACGGGGCGACCCGTTACCGGGTCGCGGTCGGTGGTGATCAGCCGGGCATCGACGAGCGCGCCGATGGCGCTGCCGAGTGCGGCCGGGTCGATGCCGAGGGAGCGGAGTTCGCGGGCGGGCAGTCGACGTCGCGTCCACCCGGGGGCATCGACATCGGTCGGGTTCGCCAGACGGAGGAAGACCTGGCGGACGGCGTCCTGCTCCGCCGGCGCGAGCCTGCCGAACACCTCCTCGGCGCGGCGTGCCAGCGCGCCGGCCGCGCCGCCGGCCTCCCGGTAGGCCTCCAGGGTGAGTGGCCCGTCGGTGTGATCGAACAGGTCGGTGAGCAGGTACTCGAACAACGGCAGGCTGCCGGGTCGGCCGGCGACGTCGGTGAGGAGGGCGGCGAGCATCCCCGGCTCGACATCCCGGCCGGCCTGCATCGCAGGACGCACCGCCGCCTCCTCCAACTCGCTCGGCAGGAGCGGGGGGACGTTCACGATGCCGGCGTCGAAGCGGCCGGCGAAGGCCGGGTGCTCGAGGGCGTGGGGATAGAAGTCGGCGCGGAGCCCGGTGAGGACGACGACTCGATGGCGAACGTCGTCGGCGGCGGCCACGAGCCCCGACAGGAAGCGGTCCCGCTCGGCGGGGCCCGTGAGCGTGAAGACCTCCTCGAGTTGGTCGACGACCAGCACCAGCCGGTCATCCTCGGTGGGCAGCACTCGCATGACCGCCCGCAGGATCCCGGTCTCGGGGTCCGACAGTTGGTCGGTGAGGGTGTCGGGGGCGTCGAGCGATGCCCGTATGAGGGCGGCCTCGAGCTCGGCGAACGGATGGCTGCCCGGGACCATGGTCCCCACGAGCCACCGGTCGGAGCCGACCAGGGCGCCCTTGCCGAGTGCCGGCACGACCCCGGCCCGCAACAGGCTCGTCTTGCCCGAGCCCGATGCCCCGATGGCGGTCACGAGGGTTTCGCCGGTCGACAGTTTCCGGACGACGTCGGCCACGATCCGGTCCCGACCGAAGAACACGCCGGTGTCCGCCTCCCGGAAGGGCAGCAGCCCACGGAACGGGTTGGTGCCCGCCGCCACCGTTCGAACCGGGGCCACCACCGGGTCGTGCAACAGGATCCGCTCCTCCAGCCGCCGCAGCTCGGGCGACGGCTCGAGCCCCAACTCCTCGCCGAGGCGGCGCTCCAGGTCGGCGAATGCGGCCAGTGCTTCCGCCTGTCGTCCCGACCGGTGGAGGGCGAGCATGAGCAGGGCAACCGGTCGCTCCCGCAACGGGTGGCGCAGGACGAGGGCCTGCAGGTCACCGATCAGCTCGCCGTCGTCGCCTGCCCGGAGTCGCAACTCGGAGAGGTCCTCGGTGGCGGTGACCCGAAGCTCCTCCAATCGGCGGGCCTCGGGCAGGGCGAAGTCCCGATAGGCGACGTCGGCGAAGGCGTCACCGCGCCACAGGCCCAGCGCCTCCTCGAGGTGTCGGCGGGCCGCTTCGGGATCGCTGTCTCGGTGGCGGCGGGCCTCGCCGACGAGGTGCTCGAACCGGACCGCATCGAGGTCGTCGGGATCGATGTCGAGGGCGTACCCGTGCTCCCGGGTGGCCAGCGGGCTCGACGCCGCCTCGCCGGCGAGCGCGGCGCGGAGCCGCGAGACGGTCACCCAGAGGGCGTTCTCGGAGGCGGGTTGGTCCTCGCCCCACACCGCCTCGAGGATCCGCTCGCTGGAGACCACCCGTCCGGGATGCAGGAGGAGCAGCGCGAGCACCTCGCGCTGCTTCCGAGGGCCGATGTCGACCACCACACCGTCCCGCTCGACTTCGAGCGGGCCGAGCACCCTGAACTGCACGAGCGACCTCCAATCGAACGCTCGCACGCCTTCCCATCATCGCGCCGTGCGACACCTGTCGTCCACCTGTCGTCCACCCGAATCCGGCGGCACGTCGGAGGACGGTGCCACGACAGGGGGGTGGTGCATCCTCGGGGTGGATGGCGAGAGCCGCCACCCACGGAGACGGAGGAGGATGTGATGACCATCTACACGACTCCTCACCGGGGCGTCCATGTTCGCGTGCCCCGTTGGGGATGGGGGCTGGCCCTGGCGCTGGTGGCGCTCGCCGTAGTCGGTGTGGTCTGGGCCCAGAACCGGCCCACGACCTTCACCGAGGTCGATCGGGCCCAGCAGGCTGCCACGGCCCGCTACGACGGCCTCGCCCAGTACTACGGCGAACTGGAGGTGGCTCGGATCCGGGCCGCCGAGGTGGCCAAGTGGGAGGGGCTGGCCGAGTACTACCGGCAGCAGCGGGTTCTCGAGACCGAGGCCGCCCGGCTGCAGGGGCTCGCCAACACCTACGTGCGCAGCGATGCCTCCCAGGCCGCCGAGACCGCCCGGTTGACCGGCCTCGCCGAGTTCCACGGCGTGAACCTGGCCGCTCGGACGACGGATGCCGCTCGCTACCAGGCCCAGGCCGATGCGATCCTCGCCGAGCGGGCGCTGCAGGCGCAGTTCGATGCCGAGGTGGCCGGGCTGGTCGGACTGGCGGAGGCGGCTCGGCTCGGTGACTGGAGCGCCTACTTCGAGGCCGAGGTCGCCGGACTCGAGGCCCTGGGTCGAGAGGCCCTGTTCGGTCGCTGGGAGCCGTACTTCGAGGTCGAGGTTGCCGGGCTGGCCGAGCTCGGCCGCCTGGCCCGCTTCGGCGACTGGATCCCGTACTTCGAGATGGAGATCGACCGATTGGCTGCCCTGGCCAAGTAGCCCTCCACGGGTGACGGGGGCCGGCACCACGGTGC
>JBFLKR010000135.1:0-14820 GCA_040883295.1 Acidimicrobiia bacterium | reverse complement strand
TCGGTGTTTCAGTTCGATCAGGACGTCGATCTCGACCGGATCGATTCCGTCGCGTTCGGCGACGAGGAGGGAGACGACGTCGCCGACGGTGGTGAGGGAATAGAGGCGGGCGAGCAGGTGATCGCCCTGCGACCACACCTCCCCGACGGTCGGGGTCGGCGTCAGTTCGCGGGTCAGGTCGAAGCGCACCGCGGTGCGGGGGTGCTCGTCGCGGTCGCGCAGGGCCACGATCGCGCACCGGGCCTCGGCGGGGGCGCCCCGCCATCCGGCCAACTCGTTGTGATCGGCCTCGGGCAGGACCGACGTCGCCGCCGGCGCCTTGGCGTTCTCGTTCAACTGGCACTTCCAGCGGTAGGCGGCGACGGCGGTCAGCCCCCGAGCGCCGTACACGAGCGGGAACCGATCGACCAGCGCCTCGGCGAGGTCGGCGGCGAGCCGGGCCCCGGGGCCGTCGAGGTCATCGCCGAGCAGGTCGGCCGCCACGGTGGCGGCCTCGTCGAGCCCGCGTCGGGGGTCGTCGGCGGCACCCGCCGCGGCGAGGAGCCGCAGGAGCCCTCCGCCGAGATACCCGAACGCGCCACGGGGCTGGAGCCCGTCGGGCACCGTCAGGTGGGCCACCTCGTCGGCGATCGGCCCCGAGGCGGTCACCGTGACGACGTCGAGGCCGAGGTCGACGGCGGCCGCGAAGGCGTCGAGGGACTCCTCGGTGCGCCCCGAGTAGCTCACGACCGCCACGTGCGGGCGGACGGTGGCGGCCCACTCGGGCAGGCCGTAGGCACGGTGCACGGTCACCCGGCGGCCGGCGGCCACCGCCGCGACGTCGCCGGCGATCCCCGAGCCTCCCATGCCGCAGACGAGCACCTCGGGGGCGGCGAGGGGCGGAGCGGTGACCTCGACGTCCCGGGCCCAGGCGAGCTGGGCCGGGAGGCCGGCGATCGTCTCCCTCATCGACGAACGGCCTCGTCGACGAGCATGACGGGGATGCCGTCGCGAACGGGGTAGCCCAGACCGCAGTCGGTGCACCAGAGGATCGAGGCGGCCTCGTCGGGGTCGAGGCCCCCCTTGCAGGCGGGGCAGACGAGGATCTCGGCGAGGGTGTCGTCCAACAAGCTCATGTCGCTCCTTCGATGATCGACCGTACCCGGTCCACGATCGCCTCGACCCCATCGGGGTCGGCCGCCTCCGCGTTCAGGCGCAGCAGCGGCTCGGTGTTGGAGGGCCGGAGGTTGAACCAGCCCTCGTCGACGTCGACCGTGAGCCCGTCCAGTCGGTCGATCGGGTGGTCGGCGAACGTCGCCTCCACGGCGACGAGCGCCGCCCCGGGGTCGACGACGGTGTAGTTGCGCTCGCCGGACTGGGCGTAGGGCTCGACGTCGCGCCGCAGGATCGAGAGCGGTCGGCCGTCCTCGGTGAGCACCCGCAGCAGGACGAGCATCGCCAGCATCCCGGAGTCGGCCCGGTAGTTGTCCCGGAAGTAGTAGTGGCCCGAGTGCTCCCCGCCGAAGACGGCGCCGGTCTCGGCCATGACGCCCTTGATGAACGAGTGGCCGACCCGGGTCCGGACCGGGGTGCCACCGGCGGCGGCGACCAGTTCGGGGACCGCCCGCGACACGATGAGGTTGTGCACGACCGTGGCCCCCGGCTCGGCGGCGAGGAACCAGCGGGCGACCAGGGCGGTGGTGGTCGACCCCGAGAGCGGCGCCCCCGTCTCGTCGACGAAGAAGGCCCGATCGGCGTCGCCGTCGAAGGCCACCCCGAGATCGGCACCGGTGGCCCGCACCCGGTCGACGAGGTCGGCGAGGTTCTCGGGCTGGAGGGGGTCGGCGGGGTGATTGGGGAACGTGCCGTCGGGCTCGAGGTAGAGCCCGTCGAGGCGGGCACCGATGCGGTCGAAGACGGGGTCGGCGACGACGCCGGCCATGCCATTGCCGCCATCGACGGTCACGGCCAGCGGGCCGATGGTGTCCCCGGGCACGATGGCCAGCAGGTGGTCGATGTAGGGACCGACGGCGTCGTGGGGGTGGACGCGCCCGGGTTCGCTCGCCGGTGGCGGCGGTTGGTCGACGAGGGACCGGACGGTGGCGAGCCCGCTCGCCTCCCCGACCGGGGCGGCGCCGGCCCGACAGAGCTTGAGGCCGTTGTACTGGCCGGGGTTGTGGGAGGCGGTGACCATCACCCCGGCCACGTCGCGGCTGCCGGCGACGTGGTAGACGACGTCGGTGGCGACCTCGCCGAGGTCCCAGACATCGACTCCTGCGGAGGTGATCCCGTCGATCAGGGCGGCGGCGAGGCCGGGCGACGACGGGCGGGCGTCACGGCCGACGGCGATGGCGGGCTCGTCGACCATCGACCCGAAGGCGAGACCGACCGCCCGGGCGACGCCCTCGTCGAGCTCACCGGTGTCGGTGCGGCCACGGATGTCGTAGGCCTTGAAGATGCGGTCGAGGTCGGCCATCGGCTCCGGGTGGTTTCGGGGCCGGTCACCCTAGACTCGACCCTCGATGGGCGATGCCCTCTCGATCGTCGTACCGGTCCACAACGAGGCCGGTTTCCTCCCCGTCGCCCTCCCCCGCCTGGTCGACGAGATCCGCGCGCTCGACCACCCGGTCGAGCTGCTCCTGGTCGAGAACGGCTCCACGGACGACACGGCCGCCGCCGCCGAGGCACTGCTCGAGGGACTGCCGGTCGCCGGTACGGTCCTCTCGCTGCCCGAGCCCGACTACGGCGCCGCCCTCGCGGCGGGGATGAAGGCCGCCGGGGGCGACCTCGTCGCCATGTTCGACATCGACTACTTCTCGGGCCGGTTCGTGGCCGAGGCGGTTCGGGCCGACGCCGACGTCGTCATCGCCTCGAAACGGGCCGAGGGCTCCGACGACCGGCGATCGGTCCTGCGCCGCACCGGCACCTGGGGCTTCAACGTCCTCCTTCGCACCCTGTTCGGCAGTGAGGTGGGCGACACCCACGGCATGAAGTTGTTCCACCGGACCGTGATCGACGACCTCGCCGGCTCGGTGCGCCACACCAAGGACCTCTTCGACACCGAGTTGGTGCTGCGGGCCGAGCGAGCCGGCTACCGGATCGTCGAGCTGCCCGTCGTGGTCGAGGAGCAGCGCGACGCCCGATCGTCGTTCGTGAAGCGGATCCCGCGCACCCTCCGGGGCCTGGCCGAGATCCGGGCGGACTTCCGGACCGAGGGACTGCTCTAGGCGGCCCGCGGCCGCCGTGTCGAGCTCCGGGTACCGGGTCCCCGGAACCGTGACTCGCTCAGGCCGTATCGTCGGCTGCGGGCTCGGGCTCGATGGCGCCGTGGCGTTGCTCGGCGAGTGCCCGCTTGAAGACGATGTCGCGGAAGGCGGCGAACTTCGGCAGCAGGATGAGCGCCGTGGCGACGAGCTTGGCGAGGTTGAGTTCGAGCGCGTCGAGCGGTCCCACCCACTGGTCGGCGACCCAGACCACGGCGTTGGTGACCCCGAGCGCGACGACGTTGACGCCTACGAAGGCGGCACCCTCGCCGGCGTTCACCCCCGACGCGGCCATCCCGAAGGTGAGCCGGCGGTTCAAGACGTAGGAGAGGAGCGTCGCCAGGAGGAAGGCGGTGGTCACCGCCACGTACACGTTCCACGACAACCCGAACGTGAACAGGTTGACCAATCCGAAGTCGACCACCGTGTTGACGACCCCGATGAGCGACATGACCAGGAACTGGCGGGCGCTCTCCCCGTTGGCGAAGGACCGCAGGTAGTTCCTCACGCCGTCGACTCCCGGGACCGGCGGCCCACGAGGGCGACGCCGAGCGCCACGAGACCCACGACGCTGAGCCCGAGGCCGGCCCACTCGGGCCAGGTGTTGCGGAACTCGAGGACGACGTCCTCCTGCGTCGGCACGACGACCATCACCGACGGGGTCACCCGCCAGGGCCCCTCGGCGCCGGTGGGTTGCCAGTTCGGGAAGTAGGACACCTTCACGATGTGGGGCACGCCGACCGCGGTGGTGGTGAACGAGATCCGGTCGTCGGTGAGCTCCACGTCCGACACCGTGCCGACCGCCCCGATCGGCTCGGCGGCACGGACCTCGTCGAGCGAGTCGATGCGCGGCCAGTCGTCGGGGCCGTCCACGGCCACCGGATAGGCCAGGTTGTCCGTGTCGGCGTACCAATCGATGGCGAAGTCCGAGAAGCTCGCCGGTGGGGCGGTGTCATCGTCCTCCTGGGCCAGCGGCACGAACTGGCCGAGGAGGTCGGTCGGCGGTGGCTCGAAGACCGAGGGAACGTGGGCGGCGACCTCCACGAGCTCCTGGGGGCCGAGGTCGTAGATGGCGAACGGCCCCGTGGTGGTGACCTGGTCGAGCCCCAGGGAGTCCGCCTTCTCCTGCGCCTCGGGGGTGAACGACACGTAGTAGTCGACGGCGAAGGCCTCGAGGTGGCGGAGGCCCTTCTCCATGTCGAAGGTGGCGTACGGAAGGCCGGGGATCGGGTTGGACGGGGCGAAGCTCATCTCCGAGTGGTTGACGAAGTGGAACGGCGTGGTGATGGACGACTCGAAGTACAGGCCCTCCATGCTCGTCTGGTCCCCGTAGGTCCAATAGGGGAACAGCATGAGCGCCATGGTGGTGCCGTACTTGTTGAGGTCCGAGTTCGACTCCCACTGGATGCGCCCCGGTTCCAGTCGGTCGACCTCCTCCAGCAACGCCCGGTACTCGGGCCAGGCATCCTTGCCCTCGTACCCGGTGAAGTTCCACTTGACCCATCCCCCGGCGAAGCTGATCGACGCCGCCCACGCCACCACCACGACCACCACCAGGGCGAGGGCACCGGCCTCGGCCGCCGGGGCCGAGAGGGCGCGGGGCACCCCGAGCGCCACCGCGAGGATCGTGAGGGCGACGGCGATGCCGACGGGATCGACCGAGAACCAGGAGAGGTCGATCGTCAACCCCGACCATGGGCTCACCGACCCGGCCTGCCAGACGTAGCCGCGGTCGGTCGCCTCGGCGATGCCGGCGAAGACCCAGGCGACGACCGCCAACCCGCCGAAGGGCACCCACAGCCGGGCACGCTCGGGCAGCCGCTCGGCGAGCCACTCCCAGCCGAGCCCGATGCCGGTGCCGGCGAGGAAGAGCACCGAGAAGTACCAGTACGGGATGAGCCGGCCGTTCCACAGCTTCCATGAGCCGTCGCCGATGACGTCGGGGAAGAGCTCGGGCAGGGCGACGACGAACCAGAAGTAGACGACCGGCACCAGCCCCATGAGCACGATCGGCCCGATGCGCATCCGACGCCGGATGGAGAGGACGAGACCGACGATGGCCAACGGCACCACGAAGAGCAGCTCGGTGGGAAGGATCTCGTCCCAGCCACGCAGGGGGCGCCATCCCATGTCGGCCGTCAGGCCGATCCGGGTGACGAGCGGCAGCGCCCAGAAGGCCGCCAGGGCGAAGCCCCAGAGCCAGGTGAGGACCGTGGCACCGGTGCCACCGCGCCGGAAGAGGATGGCGATCGACCCCACCACGATCATCACCGTCGTGAGGATGTGCGAGAGCGCCGTGGCCGCCAGTGCGAGGGCCGCCCACGGGAGCAGTTTGGGGCGATCCACGGCCCTGGCCAGCAACCCGAGCGCCAGCAGCCCGAAGGCGAACGACCAGGAGTAGGAGAACATCCCGGCCATCGTCGAGGGCAGGTTCCCGCCGTAGATCGTGTACGACTCCACGAGCACGATCGACCCGCCGAACACCCCGGCCAACAGGGCGGTCACCCGCTGGTAGCCGAGCGAGCGGGCGAGGAACACGGCGGCCGCCGGAGTGGCGAGCAGCCCCATCACCGTGACCGCCTTGAAGGCGACGCCGTAGGGCATGATCAGGTCGAGGGCGACGATGACGAGCGAGGGCAGCGGGAAGTAGAAGTAGAAGAGCGGGAACCCGGCGAACCATGCGTTGGACCAGCCGGAGATCCGCCCGGCCGGGAGGAGGGTGTCACGCAGGGCGGCGGGGCCCAGCACGTGGGCGCCCATGTCCCCGCCGGTGGGGGTGTTGGCGATCACGATGAGGTCGGGACGGACGAGGCCGAGGACCACGAGGGTCAACAGACCGACCCCGGCGACGACGAACCAGCGGCGCACGATCGGTCCTCAGCGAGCCGAGGTGGCCCGGCGGAGGACCTCCTCGAGGGGGAGGTTGTCGCCGTCGGCACCCCACCACTTCTCCTCACAGGCGTGACAGGAGAAGAAGGTGACCTCGGTGTCGTCGGGCAGGACGTGGTGGATCTCGATCACGTCCTCGGCGGTGCATACGGGGCAGTGCATGGGGAGAGGGCAGTGTATCGGTACCGGGCCCATTCACCCGTCGCCGAGCAACCGACCCAGGTAGCGGCTGTGCCGCCGGCCGTCCTCCCGCCAGTAGGCATACCAGTAGGGGCCATGGGGGCAGGTGCGGCACGAGGGCTTCCCACAGCGGACCATCTGGCTGCGGACCGATACGTCGGGGAGGTCCTCGCCGGGGCCCACCACCCCGGTCGCCTCGAGGCGGGTACGGGTGAGGATGTGGAGGCGGCGGAGCTCGTGCTCGTCGAGGTCCCTGACGGCGTCGAGCAGGTCGCGGTCCAGGCCCACGGGGACCTAGGCGACGGAGAGCGGGGCGAAGAGCCGGGAGAGGGTGCGCCGATCGGTGAGCGTCCACCCCAGCGGCGGCGTGAGCCGGTTGGCGTGGTCGGCGCAGAGGGCATGGCCGGCCCCGGGCTGCACGTCGCCGTCGAGATCCTCCAACCACACCGACCGGGCGTCGTAGTCGAAGACCATCAGGGCCCCGGAGGGGGCGCCACACCGAGCACACGTTTCGAACATGGATCGCACGATACGGCGCGCCGCGCGCGGTGCCAAGGACTCAGCTCGCCGGGCCGTCGCCGACGACCCCGGCCCGGGCCACCGCCGCCGCCACCTCGCCGGGCTCGGGCCTGCCCGCGAAGACGGCCTCGACCCTCCCGTCCCGGTCCACCACCCAGGTGGTGGGGACCGCATCGATCCGCAGCCGCCGCAGGATCCCCGGGTGCACCTGCCAGGTGTAGTCCCGGAGCCGACCGCCGGCCGCCGCCACGACGACCTCACGGGCCGGTGGGCACGACTCGCAGGTGTCGGACGAGAAGAAGAGCACGGCGGGGAACGGTCCGAGGTCGTCGGGCACCACCCGCCGCACGTCGGTCGACCTGCGCCGCCACGCGACCGCGACCCAGCCGATGAGGCCGAGGGCGAGCGCCATGCCCGCCGCGACGAGCCAGTCAGCCACGCGGGATCCCCGGGGCGACACCCAGGGGGCCGCCCGGCACGATGGTGTGCCAGCCGACCGTGACCGGCGCCGAGGCCTCGACCAGCACACCGGAGGCGTTCTGGATCTCGAGTTCCTGGAACGAGACGGTTCCGCCCGGCACCGAGATGGTGCGACCGACGGTGGCCCCACCGGGCCCGAGCACCCGGTAGGTGACCTCCACCGACTCGGCCCCGACGTTGAGGATCGCCATCGTGGGCTGGCCCGGCCCGACGCCCAGGCCCGGGAGCGCCCAGTCCACCGCCTCGGTGGAGAGGCCCATGGTGGCGCCGAGTCCGCCACCGGACTCGGTCCGGACCGCGGCGCCGACGGGCTCGTCGGCACGGACCCGGACCCCGGCGCCGCCATCGAGGGGGACCACCTCGATGGCCCGCGGCTCGAGCAGGATGGCGGTGGCGCCCAGTTCGGCCCCGTCGGGTCGGAAGAGGTCCACCTCCACGGCGACCGACTCCGTGCCGGCATTCACCAACACGAGCTCACCCTCGGCGCCGCCGGTGGTGGGGAAGAACCACTCGATCGCCTCCGGGACCCCGACCGCCACCGCCCGGTCGGTGCCGCCGGACCGGTGGTCGATGGCGGGCACGATCGCCCCGGCCGGGTCGTCGACGACGAAGACGAGGCGCTCACGGAGGCGCAGGTCGCCGGTCACCGGCAACTCGAGCGCCCCGAGAGGCGGCACCGTGACCGACCCGAACCCCTCCCCGATCTCGAGGCCCTGGTCGGAGAACACCTCGATGGCGACGGTGGAGGCCTGCACGGAGGGGTTGTGCAGCACCAGGGTCGTCGACTCGCCCTCCAGCGTGCCGCCGACGCCCACGGTCCACCGCACGGCCGACCACCGGGCGCACGCCGAGGCGGCCAGCAGCCCATCGCCGGTCGTGACGACGCCGGCGGCGACCGGGTCGCCCGAGAGACCGTCGACGAGGACCGGGACGTATCCCTGGGCGAGACCGGGGTCGGCCGACACGGTGCCGGCCCCGGAACGACCGACCGCCTCGGTCAACACCTCGTCGTCGGCCTGGAAGTCGAGGGACGCCTCGATCTCCTCGGCCACCGCCAGGACGAGGGCCGACGCCACCACGTCGTCGACCGTCCACGTCGGGCAGAACCCGAGGTCGGTGGCCGTCCCCGGGTACTCGGGGGGCACCACCTCGGGGGGCTCGGGGGCCTCGGGTGCCGGCAGTACGGCAGCGACGGCGACCAGCGCGGCCCCGACGAGGAGGGCGATCGCCTGTCTCACGTCGACCTCCGTCCCCAGAGGGCCGCCACGAGCGCCACGCCGTAGAACCCGGCGACGATGCGGGCGAGCACGAGCAGGGTCTCGTCCGGTTGCAGGTCGAGGCGTCCGGCCGTACCCGCCGCCACCACCCCGACGTCGGCGGGGATCGCCGCCCAACGCTCGGTGGGGTTGACGGCGACGGTGACCTCGTCGGTCGGCGGGCCCTCCCACACGCGGGCCCCGACCGACCAGCGACCGGCGGGCGAGTCGGCGATGGGTGCCCGATCCGACGCCTCGAAGACCACGCCGTCAGGGGTCACCAGGCGGAAGACGTCGAGGCGGCCCGACAGGGCGACGTCGACCTGGGACCCGGCCGGGGTGACGACCCAGCGCACGCCGTGGTCGGCGAGCGCGGCCCCCGGTCGCGGCACCGGCGATCCGGTCAGGCCGTCGAGGGTGGCGGCGAGGGCGGCGTCGGCCTCACCGGGCGGTCCCACCCATGCCCGGTCGAAGGACCACGCCGCCGGGTCGAGCGCCCGCTCGTACGGCCCGTCGGCAAGGGAGGGGGCGCCTGGGTGGTCGACGCCGGCGAAGACCACCCGTTCCTGGCCGTCGCTCCCGCGGGCGGCGAGGTACTCGACGACGTCGGCGAGTGGTTCGTCGACCGCCAAACCGCCGCCCCCACCGAGCAGGGCGAGGACGACCGGGATCGCCAGCCCCACGACGCCGAGGGAGGCGACGACGCCGACCGGGCGTGCCCGTCCCGGCCTGGCGAGTCGGTCGGCAGCCCCCGCCGTCACCAGTCCGAGCCCCAGGGCCAGGGCGACGAAGCCGGCGAGCCAGGCCTCCCGCCCGGGTACGAGCCCTCGGGCGAACACGGCGCCCGCACCGACCAGCACCCCCCCGATCGCCGCACCCCACCAACGACCACCGGCGAGCACGGTGGGCACCCAGGCGACGACGATGGCGGCGACGATCCAGATCGGCGGCTCCCAGAACCCACCGGCGGGGCCCGCCAGCCGGTCGATGTCGTACCAGAGCAGCCAGGGCGCCAGGGCCGGTAGGGCGAGGACGACGCCCGCGGGGGCCAGCAACAGTGGCAGCGGCCGGCCCCGCAGCAGGACCGACACCAGCGCCACGACGATCGGGATCACCAGGGCGAGGGGCGCCGCCATGGCGAGGACCGTGGTGGCGAGGCCCAGTCGGGCGACTCGGCCGATCCGCGCCCGAGTCGACCGACCCGGAGGGTGGAGGACGAGATGCGCCACCCACGGGATCGCGGCGACGGCGAGGACCACTTGGTAGCCACCCTCGGTACCGGCGGCGGAGATGCCGGTCCCGAACGCCGCCACGACGGCGCCGATGACGCTCGGCCACCGACCGAGACGCAGTGTCCTACCGAGCCGGAGGAAGCCGATGAGGCCGATGCCGATGGCCAGGGCCATCCCCCAGGTGGCCGCCGAGCCGCCGAGGCCGACGCCGATCACCGCCAGCAACGCCGCCGCCGGGTGGGGCGGCCCGTCGCCGCCCATGGCGGCGGGATGCCAGCCGCCCGCATAGGCGGCGAGCACGTCGGCTGGATCGGCGAGCGGGCCGGTCCAGGCTCCGAACGGCAGGCCCTCGGCGAGCACCGACCGGATGCCGACGAGCCAGATCGCCGCCAGGACGGCACCCGAGACCAGCCCCTCCCCGAGACCCGATTCGGTGCGGTCGAGGGCATCCTGCCCGCTCGACAACGGGCGGCGCACCACCACCAGCGCCGCCTGCCACCACACCGAGAGACCGTGCGATCCCGACGTCTGGTAGCGGAACAGTTCCTCGTCGCCGACCTGGCGTACCGCCTGGACGCGGCGCCGCTGGCGGGCAAGGGATCCGGCGTTCTTGAGGTTCCAGGCGACGGCCTTGACGAAGTCGGCGAGCCTCGACGGCTTGCCGATCAGCGTCCAGCCGACGGAGGTGAGGCCCGTCACCGCCAACCACAGGGGGATCGCCCAGAGCAGCGAGATCGGCGCATAGGCCTTCAGCAGGGCCCGGAGTTGGCCGGCGAGCTCCCGCCATGGCGGCAGCTTCGCCGCGAAGCGCTCCGACGAGAACACCTCCGACGACGGGACCACCACCACCCGCCCGCCGGCGAGGCGGGCTCGCTGACCGAAGTCGATGCCGGCGGCGTCGGGCGCCAACAGGCGGTCGAGACCCCCGAGGCCCCGGAAGGCATCCCGACGAATGAGCACCGACTGCGACGGGATGTAGGCAACGTCGCGGATGACGTCGTACTGGCCCTGGTCGAGCTCGTCGGGGTCGAGGATGGGGACGGGCACACACAGCGAGTCGGTGGCACCGCCGATCGAGATGAGGCGACCTCGGCGAGCCGCGTCGAGCACCTTCGAGCCGGCCACGGTCGCCTCCACGCGTTCGCTCTCGACCACGAGCGACGCGAGGGCGTCGGGCCGGGCCTCGACGTCGTCGCGCAGGAACCAGAGATGGGAGGTCTCGTCGCCGAGTTCGAGGTCGTCGGCGACCGACACCCAGTCGACGTCGAGCTCGCCGGCGGCGTCCCTGCCCGCGGCGCCGCCACCGATCGCCACCACGTTGGTCGGCTCCAGGGACTGGACCCGGGCGGTGAGGACGGTGTCACGGAGCCGCGCCGGGTCCTCGACGAGGACGGCGGCGACGACGCGGGGGGCGGGGGGCCCATCGGGCATGCCGGGTGGATTGTGCTGGGCGCGACCCCCTATCCGCAATCACCTCCGCCGGCCGATCCGACATCTCCGCACCGGTCGTAGGCTGCCGACATGGCGCCGAACGTGACCATCCTCTCCGGCGGTGTGGGCGGTGCCCGGACGGCCAGGGCCCTTTCCCTCGCCGGCTTCGACCTCACCGTGGTCGTGAACGTCGGCGACGACCAATCGACCCACGGGGTGTGCGTCAGCCCCGATCTCGACACGGTGCTCTACACCCTCGCCGGGGTGGAGGGACCCGACGGCTGGGGCCTCGCCGACGACACGCACCGCGTCATGGACACCCTCGCCTGGCTGGGCGCCGACACCACCTTTCGCATCGGTGATCGGGACCTGGCCACCAACCTCTACCGGACCGCGGCGCTGGCGGCCGGACGTCCGCTGAGCGCGGTGACGGCCGACCTCGTCGAGGCCTACGACGTCGCGGCGACGATCCTGCCGGCGACCGATGACCCGGTGCGCACGGTCGTGCTCACCGATGCAGGACGGCTCTCCTTTCAGGAGTACTTCGTGCACCGTCGCCACCAGGACGAGGTCCGCGATCTCGTCTTCGAGGGCTCCGGCGACGCCCGGCCCGCCCCCGGGGTCCTCGAGGCCGTGACCGACGCCGACCTCGTGGTGATCGGCGCCTCGAACCCACCCCTGTCGATCTGGCCGATCCTGGCGGTACCGGGCCTCACCGACGCGGTGGCGAATGCCGACATCGTCCTGGCGGTCAGTCCCCTGATCGGCGGTCGGGCCATCAAGGGCCCGGCCCACGAGGTCCTCGCGACCCTGGGACTGCCGCCCGGGAACGCGGGGATCGTGGCGGCCTACGACGGCCTGCTCACCGACCTCGTGGTGGACACCGAGGACGGCGCCGACCGGCTGGCGATGTCGGGGCCCGATCTCCGGGTGCACGTGACCAACACAAGAATCGCCGACGCGGATCCGGCCATGCGTTTCGGGAGGTGGTTGTGGGACCTGGTGTCCGCCTGATCCCGGTCGAGGGCATCGGGGAGGTGCGGCCGGGCGACGACCTGGCGGCCCTGCTCGCCGATGCCATCGCCGCCGGCCCCGGCCTCGAGTTCGGCGACGTCGTCGTCGTGACCCACAAGGTCGTCTCGAAGGCCGAGGGGTCGGTGGTGGACCTCGGCGACGCCGGACGAGATGCCCATCGAGCCCTGGTGGAGTCGGAGGCGACGTCGATCCTGCGTCGGCGCGGCGACCTCGTCATCGCCCGTACCCGCCACGGGTTCATCTGTGCCAATGCCGGGGTCGATCGATCGAACGTCGAGCCGGGACGGGCGGTGCTGCTGCCTCGCGACCCGGATCGCTCGGCGCACCGACTGCGGCGTCGCCTCGTCGGCCGGTTCGAGACCGACGTCGCCGTCATCGTCTCCGACACGTTCGGCCGGCCGTGGCGACGGGGACTGGTCGACGTGGCGATCGGCATGAGCGGGCTGGCGGCAGTGGACGACCACCGCGGCCGCACCGATACCCACGGGAACGTCCTCGAGGTGACCGAGGTGGCGGTGGCCGACGAGTTGGCGGCGGCCGCCGACCTCGTGATGGGCAAGGCGTCCGGCATCCCCGCCGCCATCGTCCGGGGCGTCACGGTCCCCCCCGGCACCGGCCGAGCCGCCGACCTGGTCCGCACCGACGACGAGGACCTGTTTCGCTGACAACGAGTCCCGACCCCTGAGGTGTCGAGGATCAGCCCTCGCCGGGGAACTCCGCGTCCTCGCCGAGCACCAGGACCAGATCGGCGCCGGCGTCCACCGACCCGGTGACGGCCTCCCCGAAGGCGAGCATCCCGACCAGCTCCGAGGCGAGCTCATCGCCCCCGCGGCGAGCCACGACCTGTGACACCGGGTAATCGCCGTCGGCGTCGCCCACCTCGACGACGTCGAAACCGCGATCGGTGAGCCACGCCTCCCACGCCCTGGCCAGCCCGTCGGTGCCGTTGCCGTTGAGCACCGACACCCGGGGAGGCGCCCCGCCTGCCACGAGGGCTAGGGAGCCGCCGTTGCGGAAGGCCGCCAGCATGCGGTCGGCCTCGTCCTCGACCGGGACGAGATAGGCGACCCCGTCGATCAACCGGTCCTCGGCCGGCAGCGTGGCGCTGTCGATCGCGGAGCGATCGAAGCTCCGAAAACCCCAGGCGATACCGGCGAAGTCGAGTTCTCGGAACTCCGAATCGACGACCATGTGGCGAGCCAGCGACGAGACGACGCCCGGCGCGTCCATGACGATGCCGGGCGTCACCAACTCCGAGATGATGGCGCCGACGACCTGCCGCTGGCGCGCCGTCCGGCCGATGTCGTTCGCCTCGACGAACGTCCACGAGCCGTTGCGGAGCTCCTCATAGGACCGGGAGCGGGCGTAGGCCAGGGCCTCCCGACCGTCGAGGAGCTGACTGCCGGCCTCGACCGACAAGCCCGACTTGCGGTCCCGGGCCGGGGCGGGAAAGTCGATGGCGACGCCGCCGACCTCGTCGACGATGGCGGCGAACCCGGCGAAGTCGATCTCGACGTAGTGGTGGACCGGCACGCCGAACGACGCCTGCACGGTCTCCACCATGAGCTCGGAACCGCCGTAGGCGTAGGCGGCGTTCAGCTTGGCGCGCTCACGCCCGGGGATGTCGACGCGGAGGTCACGCGGGAGGGACAGGAGCTGTACCCGACCCTGGTCGGGGAGCAACTGGGCCAGCATGATGACATCGGCCCGCTGGCCGCCGAAGTCGCCGTAGTCGTCCTCCCAACCCTCGGGGAGGCCCTCGCGCGAATCCGAGCCGATGACGAGGAAGACGATGGGGTCGGACGACGACTCCGGCCGATCGGTCAGCGCCGCGTCGACCTCGGGAGCGACGGTCACCTCGTCGACCACCGCCGAATGCAGCGAGCGAAGGTACGCGAAGGCCCCGAAGACCATGACGTTGACGAGCAGCAGGGTGCCGAGGAGCAGGTACCAGCGTCGTCGGGTCCGACGTCGTCGGGCGAGGTGATCGTTCATGGTGGGCTGGCCGGTTCAGGCGGGGACCGGGGAGACGGCGTCGAGCGTCGCCCGGATGCGGGCAAGGGCATCCGCCTCGGCCCCAGGGTGGTAGTCATCCGACGACGGGTCGATGAAGGCGTGGCCCACGCCCTCGTACACGATGAATCGTGCCGCCGGGTTGGCCGCCTGGGCGGCGTCGATGTCCTCGAGGGGGATCCACTCGTCCTCGGCGCCGTAGAGACCGAGCACCGGGACCGAGATGCGCCCGACCGCATCGATGGCAGCCTCCCGGTCGCCCTCGGCGCCGAGGGGCGCGGCGATGGCGACGACCGCCGAGAGGTCACGACGACGGGAGCCGGTGAGCAGCGCGAAGCGGCCGCCGACGCCGACGCCGACGATGGCGGACGGACCGTCGTCGGCCCAGGTGGTGTCGTCGCTCGACAGATACTCGCGGGCCTCGCCCACGTCGGCCAGGACCTGCTGGTCGCGAAGGGCCGCCGAGGCGGCCGCCCCCACCACGGCGGGGGGGGGGGGGCCGGGGGCCCCGCCGCGCTAGGGGGCCGGGGCCGGCGGGGGGCG
>JBFLKR010000134.1:0-7563 GCA_040883295.1 Acidimicrobiia bacterium | reverse complement strand
CCGATCCATTGGGCATACCGACGGGCCCCCGCAGGGGCCCGGATCATGCATTCAGGAGATGGCCATGCCCCGTACCGCCCGCCAATCGACCGTCCAGCTGCTGGGCGCGCTGCTCGCCCTCGGCGTCATCGTGCTGCTCGTCTGGACGACCACGACCGCCGCGTTCATCGACACGACGTCCAACGATGGGAACGTGTTCGGGACCGGTGACGTCGTCCTGAGCGACGACGACGGCGGCTCGACCGCCGCCTTCACGGTCACCGGCCTCGCGCCAGGGGAGTCGGTCACCGAGTGCATCGTCGTCACCTACGACGGATCGATCGAGGGAGTGGGCGAACTGACGACCGTCGACTTCTATGTCTCGGGCCTCTCGGGCAATGCCACACTCGGAACCGATCTGACCGTGGACGTCGCCGAGGGCGACGGCACGTCGACCAGCGTCTTCGGCGATTGCGCGGCCGGCGCAGTTGGGTTCTCAGGCAACGGCCACGTCATCTCGGGCACACTCGACGGGCTGAACGGTGATGCCCATGGGGACAACCCCGGCACGTGGGCGCCCTCCGCCACCGGCGAGAGCCGAGCCTACGAGATCACGGTGACTCTCGACGGCAACCCCGACCCCGCCTCGGAGGCCGGGTCGGTGACCGCCGACTTCGTCTGGGAGGTCCAGACGACCCCGTAACCCAACCCCGTCAGGCACACGCCTGACACCGTCCGAGCGGGGCCGACGGTCGCATGGCCGTCGGCCCCGCCGACGATCGGACCCCGATGATCGACACCATCGCCCCGCCCGAGCCCGAGCCGGAGGGAGCCGAGGCACCAACCGCCTCCCGCCTGCAGGTCTTCGGTCACACCCTGAGCCGGGTCATGGCCTCGGCCTGGCTCTGGGTCTGGCTGTGGCTGACGCTGATCGCCTTCGGGTGGGCACTGTCGCCCGCCTGGAATGCCTGGGTGGTGTCGTCGGGGTCGATGGCACCGGCACTGGAGGTCGGTGACGTCGTCCTCACCGTCGCCCCCGAGCACCCCCTGGGCGAGGACACGGTCATCACCTACGAGCACGACGGCCGGATCATCACCCATCGCATCGAGGAGACGATCCTCGACGAGGCCGGCCGACCCATCTACGTCACCCAGGGGGACGCCAACCGGGTGGCGGACACCTGGGAGGTCCAACCCCACGACGTGCTCGGCGTCGGGCGAGTCGCCGTCCCCCACGCCGGCCTCCCCGGCTGGTGGGTGTCGAACGGGCCCGTGTGGCTCGCCGTCCTCTTCGTCCTGGGCACGGCCGCCGCCGCCTGGTGGTCGACCCACCCGCCCGACCTGCCCGGGGCCCGCGATCCCTACGCGGTCGGCCGGCACCGAGCCCCTCGCAGGGTCGAGATCTGGATGCCGACCCTGTGGCCTCGGGCCCACGTCCTTGCGCTCCTCGTCGCCGCCGTCCTCGTGACGGCGGCCGGATGGGCGGCGACCGACGCCTTCTTCTCGGGCCAGACCGCCAATGCCGCCAACACGTTCACGGCCGTCGACGACTTCGGACCCACCGGGGGGTATCCGGGCGCCGTGCTCGCCTCCCAACCCGTCGCCTACTGGCGCCTCGGCGAAGGAGGCGGGACCGCGTCGGACGCGATGGGGCTCGTGGACGGGTCCTACGACGGGTGCGCCGCGAGCTCGACCGGCCTCGTCGACGACCCCGACGCCGCCGCCGAGTTCGCGAACTGCGGCATCGACCTCGGTAATGCCAACCCCATCACGAAGACCCAACTCGACCAGCGGACCGTCGAACTCTGGTTCCGCCCGGCGTCGACGTCGGGCCGCCAGGTGCTCTACGACGAGGGCGGCAATGCCCGCCAGATCGCCGTCTACCTCGATGGCTCCACGCTGCATGCCTACGCCCACGACAACACCTGGGACACCGACCTCGACGCCACCGTCACGATCGCGGCCGGGACGACCTACCACGTGGTCGCCGTCCTCGATGCCACGGGCAACGACCTCGCCCTCCACGTCAACGGCAGCCTCGTGGCCATGGCCAGCAAGTCCGACGGCGCCGACATGGGGGTGCGGGCCGGCGGCATGTCGATCGGCCGGGCGAGTGGCCAGATGCGCTACCACGACGGCCAGGACCGCTCCACCAACGCCTTCACCGGGACCATCGACGAGGTGGCCGTCTACGACCGGGCCCTCACGATCGGCGAGATCCAGGACCACTGGGCAGCGGGGAACTAGACCTCTCGGGCCAGCATTCGCACCCGCACGGTGCCGCCCTTGGTGTCCTGCTCGCCGACGGGTTCGAACCCATGGCGGCGGTGGAAGCGGAGCGAGCCCGGGTTGGCCGGTCGCACGTTCACCTCGGCGCAGACCACCCGATGGCCGACGTCCTCGGCGTGGCCCAACATCGCCCGGTACAGACCCGAGCCGATTCCGGCACCCCGCAGGGCCGTCGACACCACGACCCGATCCACGTACAAGAAGGAGTCGTACCGGTCGCTGAACCAGGCGTAGTTCTCGCTCTCGTAATCGAGGCCGGGGCCATCGAGGGCGACGAGGCCGCCGACGACCGCGTCCCCGGCCACCACCACCCGGGCCCAGGCGGCGGCGTCGACGAGTCGGACGAGGTCCGGCGCCGGCAGTCGGTTGACCGCCGGGGCGGCGGCGTTGTTCAGGTCCACCAGCGCCACGAGGTCGGCGGCGGTGGGCGGACGAAGGTCGAGCACGGGACGACCCTAGGCACCGCCTCCCGAACACCCCTCCCCGGGAGGGGTGGGATTGGATACACTGCCCCCCGTGAAGCCAGTCCACAAGACCCAGGTCCTCAACCGGCTCAAGACGGTGCGGGGCCATCTCGACTCGGTCATCGGCATGGTCGAGGAGGAGGCCTACTGCCCCGACCTCATGAAGCAGGTGTCGGCGCTGCAGGGCTCGCTGGAGCGAGTCAACCGCGTGCTGCTGCAGAACCATCTCGAGACCTGCTTCACCCACGCCGTCGCCGAGGGCCGGACCCCCGAGGTCGTGGATGAACTGATGGAGACGATGCGTTACACCAAGGCCGTCACCGGCCCCGCCTTCTCGGAGGAATCATGACCACCCTCACCCTGTCCGTCCCCGACATCTCCTGCGGCCACTGCAAGAGCTCGATCGAGGGCGCCGTCGGGCCCCTCCCCGGCGTCGACCACGCCGAGGTGTCGATCGACGACCGCACCGTGGACGTCACGTTCGACGACCCGGCCACCCGAGACGAGATCGTCGCGGCCATCGAGGCCCAGGGCTACGAGGTGGCGTCCTGAGCAACACGACCGAGACCCGGTTCGACGTCGGCGGCATGACCTGTGCCGCCTGCGCCACGCGGGTCGAGCGCGTCCTCGGACGCCAGGAAGGCGTCGAATCGGCCGTCGTCAACTACGCCACCGGCGAGGCCCGGGTGGTGGGACGGGTCCCCACCGGCGTGCTGGTCAGCGCCATCGACGGCATCGGCTACGAGCTCATCGAGATCACCCCCGATACCAAGGGTCCGGGGATGGTCGAACGCTACGACGTCGAGCAGCGCCACCAGTGGCGGCTCTTCCTCGGGGCGGCGGCGCTCTCGGTGCCACTCATGGTCATCGCCATGGGGCTTCCCGAGTCCACCGTCACGCGGTGGCTCCAGGCCGCCCTGGCCACCCCGGTCGTGCTCGGCTTCGGGTGGCAGTTCCACGCCACCGCCGCCAAAGGCCTCCGCACCGGGCAGTTGTCGATGGACACCCTCATCAGCCTCGGCACCCTCGCGGCGCTCGGGTACTCGTGGTGGGCCCTGCTGGTCGACGAACCCCTCTACTTCGAGACCGGGGCGGCGATCGTCGCCTTCATCCTCCTCGGCCGTTACTTCGAGGCCCGTGCCAAGGGACGGGCCTCGGCGGCGGTGACCGCCCTGTTGTCGCTCGGCGCCGACGAGGCGGTGCTCCTCCGAGACGGCGCCGAGGTCCGGGTCCCGGCCGACTCGCTGTCGGTCGGCGACCGGGTCGTCGTGCTCCCCGGCGAGAAGGTGCCCGCCGACGGCGTCGTGGTCGAGGGGCGTTCGACGGTCGACGAGTCGATGCTCACCGGCGAATCGGTGCCGGTCGACAAGGAACCGGGCACCGACGTGACCGGCGCCACCGTCAACCAGCACGGCCGGCTCATCGTGGAGCTGACCGCCACCGGATCGGACACGACCCTCCATCGCATCGCCCGTCTCGTCGAGGACGCCCAGGCGACGAGGGCCCCGATCCAGCGCCTCGCCGACCGCGTCTCCCAGTACTTCGTCCCCGTGGTGATGGTCATCGCCTCCGTGACGCTGATCGCCTGGCTCGTGTCCGGGGCCGGCATCGAGACCGCCCTCACGGCGGCCGTGGCGGTGCTCATCATCGCCTGCCCCTGCGCCCTCGGCCTCGCCACGCCGACGGCGATCATGGTGGGCTCCGGCCGGGGCGCCGAGTTGGGCGTCGTCTTCAAGGGGGCGGAGGTCTTCGAACGCACCCACGCCATCGACGCGGTCCTGTTCGACAAGACGGGCACCCTCACCCGCGGCGTCATGACGCTCACCCGCAACACCGGTGGCGACAACCTGTTGCGCCGAGCGGCGGCGGTCGAGACCGCCTCCACCCACCCGATCGCCCGGGCGGTGCTGCTCGCCGCCGAAGAACGCGAGCTCGAGGTGCCCCCGGTGACCGACCCGATGGCCATGCCCGGCCGGGGCGTCGTGGGCATCGTCGACGGCGTCGAGGTCGTGGTCGGCCGAGAGTTGTTGTTCCGCGACCTCGGGATGGAGGTGCGTGAGGAGGATCAGCGCGCGATCGCCGAGTTCGAGGCGTTCGGGGCGTCGACGGTCGTCGTCGGCTGGGACGGCCGCACCCAGGGGGTGCTCGGCCTCGCCGACGCCCTCCGTGAGTCGTCCCGAGAGGCCGTCGCCGACCTCCACGCGGCCGGCATCTCGATCGGCATGGTGACGGGCGACAACAAGTCCACGGCCCGGCGGATCGCGACCGAGCTCGGCATCGACCGGGTCGCCGCCGAGGTGCTGCCGGGCGGCAAGGCCGACGAGGTCCGCGCCTGGCAGGCCGACGGGGCCACGGTCGCCTTCGTCGGTGACGGCATCAACGACGCCCCGGCACTCGCCGCCGCCGACGTCGGGATGGCCATCGGCACCGGCACCGGGGTGGCGGTGGAGACCGGCGAGGTCATCCTCATGTCCGGCGACCCGAAGCTGGCGATGTCGGCGATCGGCGTCGGCCAGGCGACCTTCCGGGTGATCCGCCAGAACCTCGGCTGGGCGTTCATCTACAACGTGGCGATGATCCCCTTGGCCGCCCTCGGGCTGCTGCAACCCATGCTCGCCGCCGCCGCCATGGCGTTCTCGTCGGTGAGCGTGGTGCTCAACTCCCTCCGCCTGCGCCGCTGGGGCCGCCGGGACGGCGGCCGCCGATCCGGCGGCGCATGAGCCGCTCGTAGGTCGTCGGCACCGCCCGGGAGACCACCCACGCGGCCCGGGCGGTGCGCGACGGCAGCACCAACCGACGCCGACGGTCGAGGCCGTCGACCACCGCCGCCGCCACGTCGTCGGCCGACAGCACCTCGCCGGTGGTCGACCAAGCCCCGGCGCCGCCCGCCGATCGATGGGTGGCCCGTGACTCGATCCCGGTGGCGACGAAGGAGGGAGCCACGATGGTCACGGAGATCCCGGTCCCGACGACCTCCGCCCGCAGGCTGTCGAACCAGCCGTGGACTCCGTGCTTGGAGGCCGCGTAGGCGGTGCGATGGACGAGGGGCGCGAACCCGGCGACCGACGAGAGGACGGCGATCCGGCCCCGGCGGGCGGCGAGGCCGCCCAGCGCCGCCCGGGCGACCGCCATCGAGCCGAGGAGGTTGACCTCGACGACCCGGGCGGCCGCCGCCATCGGGACGTCGGCTGCCGGGCCGAGGGCGGTGATGCCGTGGGCGAGGACGAGGCCGTCGAGGGGCCCGAGGTCGGCGACGACCCGATCGACGGTGGCGTGGTCGGTGACGTCGAGCACCAACGGGGTGCCCGGCGCACCGGCGGGGTCGAGGTCGGCGGCGAGCACCTCGACGCCCCGGTCGACGAGCCGGCGGCCGACCGCCGAGCCGATGCCGCCGGCGGCGCCGGTGACCAGCACCCGCCCGGAGAGGCGCTCAGCCACGGTCCCGCCATGCCCGCAGGGCCTCGAGGGACGTCTTCGAGGGCAGGTGGCCGAACTCCTCGCGCAGGCGCCGGTTGGCGAGCACCGGCCGGTACCGCAGGAAATCGACCTGCTCGGGACCGTAGGGGGCGAGGCGCAGGGGATGGAGCACGCCGAGGACGCCCTTCACCAGCCACGCCGGGAGGCGCACGTGCGGCTTGCCCAGCTCGGCGGCGATCTCGGCGAGCGGCACCGCCCCGTCGCCGGCCAGGTTGAAGCGGCCCTCCACCCGCCCGAGGGTGCCCGCCACGACGACGTCGACGACGTCGGTGTCCCAGATGAAGACGAACGGCGTCGGCGAGCCGGCGATGCCGAGGACGACGGGCCGCTCGAACAGCGCCGTGATCTGGTTGTCCACCGCCTCCCCGAGGATCGTTCCCGGCCGGAGCACCAGTTGGGTGAGCTCTGGGTGCCGGGCCCGGTGGGCGGCGAGGAGCTCCTCGACCTGCCGCTTGTGGTCGCTGTAGGCGAAGGCCTCGTTCCCCCGCAGCGGGTCGTCCTCGTCGATCCACTCGGGGCTGTCGGGGTGGTAGCCGTAGGCAGCACCGCTCGAGGTGACGGTGACGTGGCCGACCCCGGTCGCCAGGCAGGCGTCGAGGACGTTGCGGGTGCCGTCGACGTCGACCGACCGAAGGAACTCCCGGGTGTGCTCGGGCCGGGGAGTGACGATGGCGGCGAGGTGCACGACCCGGTCGATGCCCTCGTCGGCCAGGAGGTCGGCCATGGCGGGGTCGCGCACGTCGACCAGGTGCAGGCCGCGGTCGTGGGGGTCACGGACGTCGGTGCCGATGGCGGCGGCCACGCCCGGGTGGGCCGCGAGGCGGTCGAGCACCTGGGCCCCGATGAAGCCGGCGGCGCCGGTGACGAGCACTCGGGCCGTCATGGGGGGACGGTCATGCCGTGGCCGTCATGCCGGGGTCGGGGCGGGGACAGGACGGCGGGCCCACCACGTGGAGATCGCCAACCCGGAGACGAGGTGCCAGACGCCCCACCAGGCGGCGATCACGGCCATCCCCCCGAGGCCGTCGAAGAACGAGAAGATGAGTACCAGGGCGAGGGCCGAGTTCTGGATCCCGACCTCGATGGAGATCGCCCGGGCGTCGTAGGTGGGTGCCCGGAGGCCCCGGGCCGACCAGTAGCCGAGCGCCAGGGCGGCACCGTTGTGGAGGGCGACGACGAGCGCCACCGCCCCCACGTGGTCCAGGAACGCCTGCCAGTTGCCGGCGAGGGCACCGACGATGAACAGGGCGAACGCCACCAGCGAGAAGACCTTCATCGGGGTGCGGAGCCGCCGGGCCAGCTCGGGGCGGCGGGCTGCGACGGCCATGCCGAGCCCGAGTGGGATGCCGAGGAT
>JBFLKR010000133.1:0-5603 GCA_040883295.1 Acidimicrobiia bacterium | reverse complement strand
GGTGGCGGGGCACCTCGATGTCGCGCTGTGCGAACTGCTCGGGGGTGCGGGCCAACAGCGACGTCAGCTCGTCGACCTCGCCCGAGATGAAGTACGGCTCGCCGCAGGCCGAGTACGAGATCCACGGCCCGCGTTCGAGGACCGTGATGGCCAGGTCGTCGGCCGACCGGCGACGACGGGCCTGGGAGGCGGCGCTGAGTCCGGCGGCGTCGCCGCCGATGACGAGGAGTCGTTCCATGCCGCGAGCCTAAGGACGTGCGCGTCGGGCGTCGTCACGCCTCGGTCAGCTGCCAATCGTCCTTCGAGGCCCGGGCCCGATCGATGTCGACCCGGGAGAAGAGCACGAGACCCAGGACGAAGAACAGGACCACCGAGAGGATGCCGTACCGGCTGTTGCCCTGGGTCGAGATGATGGCGAACAACAGCGGCCCCCAGATGGCCGAGAACTTCGAGAAGACCGAGTAGAAGCCATAGAACTCCGCCGAGGCCGACTCGGGGATCATCGAGCCGTAGAGGCTGCGGCTCAGCGCTTGGATGCCACCCAGCACGAGCCCGATCGCCACGCCGGTGGCGAGGAACGGCGGGAACTGGCCCTCGGGCAGGAAGAAGGCGGCCACCGCGATCCCGACCCAGATGACCAGGTTGAGCTGGATGGAGCGGCGGATCCCCACCCGTCCCGACAGCCAGCCGAAGGAGAGCGCCCCGGCGAAGGCGACGAACTGGACGACGAGGAACGTGAGGGCGATGTCGGTGACGCCGAGCCCGAGTGTGCCGGAGGCGTAGGCGGACGAGATGTTGATCGTGGTCTGGACCCCGTCGTTGTAGAACATGTAGGCGAGGATGAAGAGGAGCAGCTGGGGGAAGTGGCGGAGCTGGGCGGCAGTGCGGAACATCCGTCCGAACCCGATCCCGGCCATGCGGCCGAACCGCGACCGCAGCGGCACCGTGTCGGCCCCGGCCTCGGACGACGCGACCCGGTACACGAGGACGGCGAGGGCGAGCATCCACAGGGCGAGTCCGAGGTTGAACCACCCGAACGGCACCGAGGTGATGAGGCCGACGACGAGGCTCGCCACGCCGACGACGATGACCGCCACGAGCGTCCAGACCCCCCGATACCAGTTGCGGGGGAAGGCCACCACGGCGGGCAGGTTGGACGACACCCCGGTCTCGGGCAGCCGGGACATGGCGAAGGCCGTGAACCCGGCCCACCAGATGCCGGTGGCGCCGATGCCGATGCGGGTGATGAGGACGGCGAGGTCGGCGTCGTCGCCGGCCGAGAAGATGCCGGCGAGGACGACCGCCAGCCAGAGGCCGCCCCCGATGTAGCCGAGGGCGAATCCGCGAGAACTCACCTTGTCGATCGTGTCGGGGGTGGTGATGTCGGGGAGGAAGCCGTCATAGAAGACGTTGGCGCCGACGAAGCCCACCTGGGCGAGCAGGAAGAAGCCGAGCGTGAGGAGGACGTTCCCCGACCCGGCGAACACCAACAGGGTGACGAAGAGCGAGCCCCCGTAGGCGAACGCCCGCAGGAAGCGCTTCTTGGCCGCCGAGTAGTCGGCGACTGCGCCGAGCACCGGCATCGCCACGAACAGCAGCAGGGTGCCGAGTGCCAGGCCGAGGGCCCACAACGAGTCGCCCGTGCGTCCGTTCCACCCCCCCTCGCCCACCACCTCCCCAACGAAGAAGGCGGGCAGGATGGCCCCGGCGATCACGGTGGAGTAGGCCGAGTTGGCCCAGTCGTACATGGCCCAGCCGAAGATGGTCCGGCGGTCGTTCTTGATGGGCGTCGTCACGGGGGAAGACGATACGCCATCGGGGGGCGGCTCGACCGGTTCTTCAGGTCTCGGCGGTGCGGCGGCCGGTGACGAGGCGCAGGTGGTCGATCGCGTCGAGGCGGTAGGTGCGTTGCAGCCACCGCACCACCGGGTAGGCGAGCCACGCCCACCACACGGCGGGTCGGGCGGAGACGTGGATGCCGAATCGGACGATCCCGTTGGGGAGCCGGGTGAGCTCGAAGCGCTCCACCCCGCTCAGCGGGTGGCCCTCGAGGGTCCGGATGTCGCACACGACCCGGGTGTCGCTCTCGGAGTAGGCGGTCACCTCGATGGGCCCGATGGTCCACAGGCCGGCACGGCGACCCACGACCAGCAGCCGGGCGCCGTCGGCGGCGTGACCGGAGGGGGAGACGAACATCGACGCGACCCGGAACTGTTCGAGACGGCGCATCGCCAGCCGGGCGCGGTCGAAGCGCTTGAGACCCCAGCCGATCGTCTCCTCGACCGACGTCGAGCGCCCGGTCGCTTGCCCCGACGGCGCCAGGCCGCCGAGCTCGGCGGCGAGGGCCCCTAGTCGGGCGGCGTCGGGTCTCCGAAGTGTCGGCACGGCCGCCGTAGCCTATGGGTCATGCACCGCCTGTGGGTGATGGTCGCCGTGGTCCTGGTGCTCGCCGCCTGCTCCCCCGACACGGACACCACCACCACCACCACCGAGGCTGCGTCGGCCACGACCACGACGTCGCCCTCGTCGACCACGACGACCTCGGTCGCCGGCGACGCCGACACGACCACGAGCACCGCCGTCACGACGACCACGCTGGCGGAGCTGCGCGGCCTCGCCTGGGAGGAGGTGGCCGACCTCGGGGGCTTCATCACCGGGATCGAGCCGATCGTCGACGGCATCCTCGTGGCCCGCAAGGACGGTCGGCTCACCCTGGTGGCCGATGACGGCACCGCCGAGGTCGTCGCCGACCTCGGCCCGTTCGTGTTGGACCAGGGCGAGGCCGGTCTCCTCGACACCGCCCTGCACCCCGACGGCGACCGCCTCTTCGTCCACTACTCCGACCGCGCCGGCGACACCGTCCTCGCCGAACTGCCGTGGCCGATCGAGGGGGGATCCCAGCCGACCGTCCTCTATGCGGTCGCGCAGCCGGCCGGCAACCACAACGGCGGCTCGATCGAGTTCGGTCCCGATGGACGGCTCCACCTCGCCCTCGGCGACGGGGGCGGGGCGAACGACCAGTTCGGACAGGGCCAGCGCCGCGACACCCCGTTGGCGGCCATCCATCGATTCGACGTGGACACCCCCGGCGTGGCGAGCGCGCCGCCGGACAACCCGTTCCCGGACGGCGAGGTGCCGAGCCTCTGGGTGTACGGGGTTCGCAACCCGTGGCGGATCGCCTTCGACGGCGACCTGGCGGTGATTGCCGACGTCGGCCAGAACCGGTGGGAGGAGGTCACCGTCCTGGCGGCCGACGCCGGGGGCGCCAACCTCGGCTGGCCCGTCATGGAGGGACGGTCCTGCTTCGGTGCCGACTCGTGCGACCAGACCGGTCTCGTGCTGCCGGCGGTGGCGGTGAGCCACGGCGATGCCGGGACCTGTTCCATCACCGGGGGCGAGGTGTACCGCGGTGACGCCATCCCCGAGTTGGTCGGCCACTACGTCTTCACCGATTTCTGCGGTGGGTGGCTCCGCTCGTTCCCGGTCGTCGACGGCCTCGGCGACGCAGAGGTCACCCCGACCGACTGGGACGCCCCCCGTCTCGCCAACCCGGCGGTCATCGCCGCCGGGCCCGACGGCGAGTTGCTCGCCGGTGGCGGCGACGGCCGACTCCTGCGACTCGTCCCGCAGCGCTGACCGACTCGGCAGCAGGGAATTCAGGGTTAACCCTGACCCGGATTCGGTGCCTGCCCTGATGCGCCGGGTGCCTCGTTGCGGCACCATGGAGGAGCAACCTCCAGAGTTCGTCAGGGTGATCGACCGCCGGCAGGGGGTGCTTCAGGGGAGGAGGAGTCCGGTTCGACCGGGCTCCTCCCGCGTCAGGACTCCCGCAGGAAGGTGAGCACCGCCAGCACGCGGCGGTGGCCGTCGACCTGTGAGAGCCCCAGCTTGGCGAAGATGCTGCGCACGTGGTGCTCCACGGTCTTGGGCGCCATGTACAGGTGCTCCCCGATGGCGGTGTTCGACGCCCCCTCCGCCATGAGCTGGAGCACCTCCCGCTCCCGCTCGGTGAGTTCGCCGAGGGCGTCGTGCACCCGCCGCCGCTCGAGGAGTCGGGAGACGACCTCGGGGTCGATCACCGACCCGCCCGCCGCGGTCCGTTCGACGGCGCCCACGAGCGCCTCCCCATCGGTCACCCGTTCCTTGAGCAGGTAGCCGAGGCCGGCCCCCCTGCCCTCGAGCAGCCGCAGGGCGTAGGTCGGCTCGACGTACTGGCTGAGGACGAGGATGCCGACGTCGGGATTGCGTTCGCGCAGGTCCAGCGCCGCCACGAGTCCCTCGGTCGTGTTGGTGGGCGGCATCCGGACGTCGATGACCACCACGTCCGGCCCGGTCTCCTCGACCACCGCCAGCAGGTCGGTGGCATCTGCCAGCTCGGCGCGGACGTCGATGCCGCCCTCGGTGAGGAGGGCGACGAGTCCGGCCCGCAGCAGGGCCGAGTCCTCGGCGATGACGACGGACGTCACGATCCGAGGAGGCTACGCCACCGGCCCGCCCGGCGCCCTGCCCGATCGCGTCGCACCCCCCTTGTACCCTCGCCGTGCCATGTCACCCGAACTCCGCCGCGTCCACGTCGAGGGGTGGGACCCCGCCTACGGGTCTCCCGTCGCCCCCGACGACGACCTCGCGCCGTCCGAGTCCGAGGTCGACCTCGGCGTGGAGGTCGCCGGCGCCTGGGCGCCACTGCCCGGCGAGGACGACGGGATCGACGAGGTGTGGCTCGTCGACGGCATCCGCCGGGTCGAGGCCCGGCTCTCGATCGCGTCCGATGCCGGTATGCCCGTCGGTGGCATCTGCGGGTCGCACGCCGTGGGTGCCGTGCGGTGGGATCGGGTCGGACGGGTGTCCACGGTGGCCGAGGCCCGTATCGACCGCCTGGCGGTCACCGGCGCCGGCCGGCGGGTCTGCCTGCCGCCGGCCCTCGGACTCGTGTCTCGGCCGCTGTCGGGGCCGGGCACCGACCCGGCCGAGCTGGTGCGGGCGTTCCATGGGTCGATGCGGACGGCCGAGGCCCGCCTCACCGCCGAACTCGCCGACACGGGATCGTTCGTGATCGCCGACGGTCCCGTGAACGACACCCGGGCCCGGGACGTGGTGGGCTTCATCAAGACCCACCGGGTCGCCTACCTGCACGGGTCGGCGACCGAGGTCATCGCTCGGCTGGAGCCCGGCACCCGAACCCCGCTCTTCCTCCTCGGCGCCTCGGGCTCGTTCGCCCGCTACTCGTGGTACCAGCGGCTCGCCGAGGGGCCCCCGGGCCACGCCTGGTATGGCGTGGTCCGCTGCGAGGTCGCCGCCGCCCTGGGCCTCGCCCGCGCCCGGATCCTCGCCGACCGCACGGCCGTGCTGGCCCCTCGTCTCGCCGCCCCTGCCCACACCGACCCCCGAGCCCCCCAGAACCTCGTGCCGATCGGGGCCCTCGAGCGCGGTCTGCGACGTCGCCTGGGCGACCAGGCCCTCGCCTTTCGGGCGCTGGCCGGCGCCGCCGCCGGGGCGACCGTGGAGGCGGCGTGACCGCCCCCGTGCCCGTCGGCCGGGTCCTCGGCACCCATCGGGCATCCACCCGCGCGTTCCGGGTGTTGGTGGCCGACGACGCCTATCTG
>JBFLKR010000132.1:0-3005 GCA_040883295.1 Acidimicrobiia bacterium | reverse complement strand
GAGCAATGCACCGGCGAGGCAGAAGATCGAGACCATCACGAGCCGGGGGGTGTCGGACAGCCAGAAGGCGACACCGCCCCAGACGGCCGTTTCGCCGATCCGGTCGGCGACCGAGTCGATGAGGGCGCCTCGGCGGGTCGCCCGCCCACTCACCCGGGCGACCGTGCCGTCGAGGCCGTCGAGAGCCGACCCGGCGAGGAAGAGACCCCCGCCCCAGCCCGGGTTGCCCCGGGCCACCAGCACGCCGCCGGCCACGGCCATGGCCAGGCCCAGCAGCGTGAGGGCGGTCGGCGTGATCCCGAGGCGGGCGAGGAACCGTCCGATCGGGTCCAGCAGCGGCTCGATCCGTCCGCGAATGCGGGTCTCGATCATCCCCGAGACGGTACCAGTGGGGGCGCCCGGACCCGGTGTGGCGCCCGACGCGTACAATGCGGGTCGGCCCGGCGGGCGTCGGGCTTCGACGACCCTAGGAAGGACGTGGCCCCGACATGAGCGACGCGACCCTGACCCTCGACGGCGAGAGTCTCCCCCTCGACGTCATCGTCGGGTCGATGGGCGAACGGGCCATCGACATCTCGAAGCTGCGGGCCACCACGGGCTACACCACCTTCGACCGGGGATTCGGCAACACCGCCGAGACCACGTCGTCGATCACCTTCATCGACGGTGAACAGGGCGTCCTCCGCCATCGTGGCTACGCCATCGAGGAGCTGGCCGCCAACGCCTCCTTCCTCGAGGTCGCCTACCTGCTCATCTACGGGTCCCTGCCGAGCGCCGCCGAGTTGGCATCGTTCGACGAGGAGATCCGGGACCGGGCCGCCCTCCCCGAGGACATCCGCTACCTGTTCGAGGCCTTCCCCCACGCGGCCCACCCGATGGCCAAGCTGGCCGCCGGGGTGTCGACGCTGGGTGCCTACTACCCGGAGGCGGCAGACCCGCTCGACGACGACGCCGTCGAGTTGGCCACCCGCATCCTCCTGGGCGCCATGCCCACGATGGTCGCCTGGTCCTTCAAGTACCGCCAGCGCCGGCCGTACATCTACCCCCGCTACGACCTCGACTACGCGTCGAACTTCCTGCACATGGTGCATTCACGGCCCAACCGGCCGTACGTGATCACCCCGGCGATCCAGCGAGCCATGAACATGCTGCTGGTGTTGCACGCCGACCACGAGCAGAACTGCTCGGCGTCGACCGTCCGCATCGTCGGCTCGTCGCACGCCAGCCTGTTCTCGTCGATCTCCGCCGGCATCCACGCCCTGTCGGGTCCCCTGCACGGCGGCGCCAACCAGGCCGTGTTGGAGATGCTCGAGCACATCAGCGACGACGGCGGCGACCACCACAAGTACATCGCCAAGGCGAAGGACAAGGACGACCCGTTCCGGCTCATGGGCTTCGGCCACCGGGTGTACAAGAACTTCGACCCTCGCTCGCGCATCCTCAAGGGCGCCGTGGAGGACGTGCTCGACACGCTCGGCCACGACGACCCGCTCCTCGACATCGCCATGGGCCTCGAGCGGGTGGCGTTGGAGGACGAATACTTCGTCGACCGCAAGCTCTTCCCGAACGTGGACTTCTACTCGGGGATCATCTACCGGGCCATGGGCTTCCCGGTGGAGATGTTCACGACGCTCTTCGCCCTCGGCCGCCTGCCCGGCTGGCTCGCCCAGTGGCGGGAGATGCACTCCGACCCGACGACCCGTATCGGCCGTCCCCGCCAGGTCTACACCGGCGAGACCGAGCGACCGTTCGTCCCCCTCGGGGAGCGCCAGCCCGCCGAGTGACAGGTCGCCGTGGCCATCAGGGCGGGGGCGACGGACAGACCGACCGCAAGAGCCGCTTCGGTGCTCAGAGGGCCTCGACGAACGCCGCCTCGACCAGGTCGCCGGTCACGGCGTCGATGCGCACGAGGGCCCGGTTGGCGGGCGGCTCGGTGGCGTCGTAGACCACGACGTGCCAGATGGGCTTGGCCCGCCACCCGGTGAATCGCACGGCGGCGGAGGCATGGCCGACCGGGAAGGGCAGCTCGGCGACGGCGATGCGCAACGCGTGCTGTTCGTCGACGGACAGCGGCCACGCCGCCACGAAGTGGTAGCCCCCCAGCAGGACGAGCCCGGCGGCAGCCGCCCACAGACCGACGCCGAGTCCGGCAAGGGCCCCGGCGGCCAGCAGGCCCGCCCCGACGAGGTAGATCCAGCCGGCCGCGCGACGGCGCCTCGGTGAGGGCACCAGGAAGTCCTCGCCGACGTTGGCATCGAGTTCGCTGGGGACGCCCTCGGCGTCGGCGACCTCGCGGGGAATCTGGATCCCCGACCGGTCGAACTCGGGGTCGATCGGCTCGTCGGCGGCCGACCGGTCGCTCACGACCCGGGCTCTCGGGCCAACGTCGTCATGGTCGCGACGATCTCGTCGAGCGGGGTGCCCCGTCGCTCGTCCTCGCCGCGCAGGCGGAACCCGGCGGTGCGGTGGCTGACGTCGTCGTCACCGACGACGAGCAGGGCGGGGACCTTGTGGGTCAGTGCCCGGCGGATCTTCTCCCCCAGCTTCCCGGAGCCGGCATCGACCTCGACCCGCAGGCCGACCTCGCCGAGGCGGTCGGCGACCTCACGGGCATAGGGCTCGTGGCGGTCGGCGACCGTGACCACCGTTGCCTGCACGGGCGACAACCACATCGGGAATGCCCCGGCGTAGTGCTCGACGAGTACCCCGAAGAACCGCTCCATCGACCCGGCCTTGGCGGCATGGATCATGTACGGACGAGCCCGCTCGTTGTCCGTGGTCGTGTACTCGAGGCCGAAGCGCTCCGGAAGGTTGAAGTCGACCTGAATGGTCGACATCTGCCAGCGCCGCCCAATGGCGTCCTTGACGTGGACGTCGATCTTGGGTCCGTAGAAGGCGCCCTCGCCCTCGGCGACCTCGTAGGCGAGGCCCGCCCGGTCGAGGGCCGCCGCCAGCGCCTGCTCGGCCGCCTCCCAGCGTTCGACCTCGCCGACGTACTTCTCGGG
>JBFLKR010000131.1:0-4462 GCA_040883295.1 Acidimicrobiia bacterium | reverse complement strand
GCGCCGGTCCAGTTGTCGACCATGGCGATGGCGCCGGTCGGGGCGGTCACGTCGGCCGCCTCGGGCGTCGGGAGCCATGACCGGAGCAGATCGGTGGCCTGCTCCTGGAGCTCGAGGTCGATCGTCGTGTGGATCTCGAGGCCGCCTCCGCCGCTGCATTCGTTGTCGTCGGCCGGGCAGCCGAAGAGAGCGATCTTGCGTTCCTCCGAGGTCTCGCCGAGAACGTCGAAGGTGGGGTCGTCGACGTCGAGCAGTCGGCGCCGGACCTCGGCGACGACGTGTTCGGCGAGCGGCACCTCGACCTGGTGTTCGATGACGCCGAGGTCCTCGGCGAGGGCCTGCTCGGCGACCGCCGGAGTGATGAACCCCTCCTCGGCCATGTTGGTGATGACATCGTTGCGGCGCTCGAGCGCGAGCTCCACGTTGGCCCGGGGGTCGTAGGAGCCGGGGGAGCGGAGCAGCATGGCCAGCGTGGCGGCCTCGGCAACCGTGAGCTCGTCGAGTTCCTTGCCGAAGTACTCGTCGGCGGCGGCCTTCACCCCGTAGGCGCCGTAGCCGAAGTAGACGGAGTTCATGTAGAACTCGAGGATCTTCTCCTTGGGATAGCGGCGCTCGAGCTCGATGGCGGTGAGCGCCTCCTTGACCTTGCGCTTGTAGGAGATCTCCGAGCCGACGAAGTTCTGCTTGACGACCTGCTGGGTGATGGTCGAACCGCCGCGTTGGGTGCCGTACACGACGTTGTCCAGGGCCGCCGACATGATCGCCTCGAGGTCGACGCCATCATGGGTGAAGAAGTCCTCGTCCTCGGCCGCCAGGATCGAGTAGGTGACGGCCAGCGGCACCTCGTCGAAGGGCACCGGCTCGGAGACCCGACCGTCGTGCAACGTGGCGAGCAGGGTGCCGTTCGACGAGTAGATGCGCGACACCCTGGAGAGGTCGGGCAGCACCAACTCGCTGGCGTCGACCTCGGGGATGAACGCCTCATCGAGCGTCTGCCAGGTGCCGGCGGCGGCATTGGCGGTCATGAACGAGAACAGACCGAGCCACGACGCGCTCAGGACGGCGATCGACAGCAGCATCGCAAAGGCTGCGAACCAGCGACCGCGGCGGTCTCGGCGCTCTGAGTGGTGGATCGGGGAGGCCATGGGAGTACCTGGGGGAGGAGGTGGGCGGTCGGTGGGTCCGGTATCCTCCGCCCGTCCCTGGGCAGGTTACCGGTGCCCCGGGTATGTGCCAGCGACCCCGAGGCCAGCGTGGAACCACGACACACGACGTCCGGCGTCGAGATCCAGCCCGTCTACGGCCCCGAGGATCCCGATCCGGCCATCGGCGCCCCGGGCACCTATCCCTTCACACGCGGTCCCTACCCCTCCATGTACCGGGGCCGACTCTGGACCATGCGCCAGTACGCCGGGTTCGGCACGGCCGAGGCCACCAACCAGCGGTTCCACGCGCTCCTCGAGGCGGGCCAGACCGGCCTGAGCGTGGCGTTCGACCTCCCCACCCAGATGGGCCTCGACTCCGACCACCCGCTCGCCGAGGGTGAGGTCGGGCGGGTCGGTGTCGCCATCGACTCGATCCGCGACATGCGGGCACTGTTCGACGGCATCCCGCTCGGGGAGGTGACGACGTCGATGACCATCAACGCCACCGCCCCGATCCTCCTGCTCCTCTACCAGCTGGTGGCCGAGGAGCAAGGCGCGTCCCGCGACGCGATCCGGGGGACCGTCCAGAACGACATCCTCAAGGAGTACATCGCCCGCGGCACCTACATCTACCCGCCGCGCCCCTCGATGCGGCTGGTCACCGATCTCTTCGCCTACTGCGCCGAGCACCTCCCCAACTGGAACACGATCTCGATCTCGGGGTACCACATCCGCGAGGCCGGCTCCACCGCCGCCGAGGAGATCGCCTTCACGATCGCCAACGGCATCGCCTACGTGGAGGCGGCCATCGACGCCGGCCTCGACGTCGATGCCTTCGGTCCCCGTCTGAGCTTCTTCTGGAACGGCCACCTCAACTTCTTCGAGGAGATCGCCAAGTACCGCGCCGCCCGGCGGATCTGGGCGACGGTGATGGCCGACCGGTTCGGGGCCACCGATCCGAAGGCGATGGCGATGCGCTTCCACACCCAGACCGCCGGGTCCTCGCTCACCGCCCAGCAACCCGAGAACAACATCGTCCGGACCGCCCTCGAGGCGCTCTCGGCGGTGCTCGGCGGTACGCAGTCGCTCCACACCAACGGCTTCGACGAGGCCCTCGGCCTGCCGACCGAGTCGTCGGCCCGCCTCGCCCTGCGGACCCAGCAGGTCATCGCGCACGAGACCGGCGTGGCCGACACCGTCGACCCCCTCGGCGGCTCGTGGTTCGTCGAGGCCCTCACCGACGAGGTGGAGGCTGCGGCTCGGTCCCTGTTGGACGAGGTGGACGCCGCCGGCGGCGCCGTTGCCGCCATCGAAGCCGGTTTGCCGCAGCGCCGAATCGAGGATTCCGCCTATCTCGCCGCCCGGCGATTCGAGTCCGGGGAGGACGTCGTCGTGGGGGTGAATCGCTTCGAGTCGAGTGGTGACGAGGAGCCCGTGCCCGTCGCCACCCTCGATCCCGCCCTCGAGGCGGACCAAACCGCCCGGTTGGCCGACGTGCGGACATCCCGGGATGGCGCGGCCGTCGAGGCGGCCCTTGCCGAGGTCCGCCGGGTCGCCGGGGGAGACGGCAACCTCCTGCCACCGATGCGGGACGCCCTGGCGCAGGAAGCGACCCTCGGGGAGGTCTCCGACGTGCTCCGGGACGTGTTCGGCACCCATCGGCCGCGACGATGACGACGCCCGACGACGGGCGCCGTCATCTCGTGGTCATCGGCGGTGGTCCCGCCGGCACCGCCGCCGCCATCCGAGCCGGCACGCTGGGCGCTCGGGTGACACTCGTGGAGAAGGACGTCGTCGGTGGCGCCGCCCACCTGTGGGATTGCATCCCCTCCAAGACGATGGTGGCGTCGGCGCACCGGCGGCGGAACATGCGAACCGCCCCGTCGCTGGGCGTGCCCGGGGTGGAGCGGGAGGTGGACCTCGCCGCCCTCAACGAGCGCATGGCCCGGATCTCGGCCGACCTGTCGGCGGGTCAGATGGACGTCCTCGACTCCCAGGGCATCGAGCGGATCGACGGGTTCGGCCGCTTCACGGGTCCCCATTCGGCCGAGGCGGACACCGCCGACGGGACGATCGGCCTCCGGTTCGACCTGGCGCTCGTCTCCACCGGGTCCGCCCCTCGCATCCCGGCCTGGGCGGAGCCCGACGGCGAACGGGTCCTGACCACCCGCCACGCCTATGGGCTCGCCGAACTCCCTCGGCACGTCGTCGTGGTCGGCGCCGGCGTCACCGGTGTGGAGTTCACCAACATCTGGGCATCGCTCGGCTCGGCGGTCACCCTGGTGGTGTCTCGCCAGCAGGTGCTGCCCCATCGCGACCCCGAGGTGGCGGCCGTCCTCGAGGCCGACTTCCTCGAGCGGGGGGTCCGCCTCGTCAAGGGCGCCCGAGCCGAGGGCATCGAGCGTGACCATGACGACGTCGTCGTGGTCACCGACGACGGGCGGCGCATCCGGGGGTCGCACGTCTTGTTGGCGATCGGGTCCGTGCCCCTCACCGATGGGCTCGGCCTGGAGGCGGCCGGGGTGGCCACCGACGGCGGGTACGTCCAGGTCGACGAGTTCAACCGGACCAGCGTCCCCCACATCTACGCAGCCGGCGACGTGACCGGCCAGATGCCGCTGTCCTCGGTGGCCACCATGCAGGGGCGCAAACTGGCCCACCACGCCATGGGCCGCGACGTCCGCCCCATCGATTACCGGCGGGTCGCCCAGGCCGTCTTCACCGAGCCCGAGATCGCCTCGGTCGGCCTCGAGGAGGCGGATGCCGCCGCCGAGGGACGGCGCATCCGCACCACCAAGGTGCCCTTCGCGACCAACAGCCGGTCGGTGATCCAGGACGCCACGAGGGGGTTCGTGAAGCTGATCTCCGACCCCGTGACCCACCAGGTGCTGGGAGGCACCATCGTCGGCTACCGGGCGAGTGAGCTGATCGGCATCATCGCCCTGGCCGTCCAGGCCCGCGTCCACGTCGACGACGTCGTCGACACGCTCATGGTGCACCCCAGCCTGTGCGAATCGATCAGCGAGGCGGCCGACTGAGCCCTCTCCCGTCCACGGGGGATTCAATCGGTCGACAGCACCTCGAGCTCGAAGACGGACTCGGGGACCACCCGCACCACGAGCGTGAAGTCGCGGCCGACGGTCTCCCGGAGGTCCTCGGCGAGCGGGGTGATGTCGAGGTCGTCGGCGTCGGGTGGCCCGGTGGCGAGGACCTCGACCCTGGCCGCGGTGATGTCGATGCTCACGATCTCGTAGGGCGTATCGGCCGCGACGTCGTCGATGATCTGCTGGATGCGGGCCTGGTTGGTCGCCGAGGTG
>JBFLKR010000130.1:0-3411 GCA_040883295.1 Acidimicrobiia bacterium | reverse complement strand
GTGCGCGGGGGCCCCCACGCCCTGGATGAAAACGGTCGATCAAGGGTTCACTTTGCGTACTCCCCGGGGGATGCTTGTGACTTGACTCAAAAGGGTCGAACCAAGAGGAGCGCCTCCACATGCAACGACTCGTCATTCTCGGGGCCGGTACCGCCGGATCAATGGTCGCCAACAAACTGCGACCGTTGCTGAGCCGGGACGAATGGTCGATCACCGTGGTCGACCCCGCCACCGAGCACCACTACCAGCCCGGGTACCTGTTCGTGCCCTTCGGCACGTACCGTCCCGAGCAGGTGACCAAGCCGATCCGGCGCTTCATCCCCGACGGCGTGGAGTTCCTCAACACCGCCGTCGCTCGCGTCGAGTCGGCCGCCAACACGGTCCACCTCGCCGACGGATCCACCCTTGGGTACGACCAGCTCATCGTGGCGACCGGCACCCATCCCCGTCCCGACGAGACCCCGGGCCTCGAGGGTCCTGCCTACCGCGACACGATCCACGACTTCTACAGCCTCGAGGGCGCGACGGCCCTCGGTGACGCCCTCGCCCGTTTCGAGGGGGGCAAGCTCGTCGTGAACCTCATCGAGTTGCCGATCAAGTGCCCGGTGGCCCCGCTCGAGTTCACCTTCCTCGCCGATGCGTACTTCACCGAACGCGGCATCCGCGACCAGGTCGAGATCACCTATGTGACCCCGCTCGAGGGCGCCTTCACCAAGCCGGTGGCCGCCGAGCACCTCGGGGCGATGTTCGAGTCCAAGCACATCGAGATGGAGCCCGACTTCTACCTCGAGCGGGTCGATCCCGACGAGCGCAAACTCGTGTCCTTCGACGAGCGGGAGGTGTCCTACGACCTCTTGGTCACGGTGCCGCTCAACTTCGGTGCCGAGTTCCTCGCCGACAGTGACCTCCCGATCGACGAGTTGCGGCACATCGGCTGCGACCACGCCACCTTCCTCGTCGACGGGACGGACAATGTCTTCGCCCTCGGTGACGCCGCCAACCTGCCGACCTCGAAGGCCGGCTCGGTGGCGCACTTCGCCGTCGACGTGTTCACGCACAACTTCCTGCAGCACATCGCCGGCCGACCGATGACCGAGGCGTTCGACGGACATGCGAACTGCTACATCGAGTCGGGCCACGGCAAGGCCCTGCTCATCGACTTCAACTACGACACCCAGCCGTTGCCGGGCAAGTTCCCGCTGCCCGGGGTCGGGCCGTTCTCGCTCCTCGAGGAGACCGAGATGAACCACTGGGGCAAGATGATGTTCAAGTGGATCTACTGGAACATCCTCGTCCCCGGCAAGGAACTCCCGTTGCCCGCCCACATGTCGATGTACGGCAAGGTCGAGGAACCCGTCTGATGGCGCTCACCCACGACACCGACACCGACCGTCTGGCCGCCCTCGAGGCGAAGGTCGACCTGGTCGCCGAGCAGCTGGCGATTGTCACCGAGGAGGCGCTCCACCAGCGCCGCCGCCGTGAGTCGCTCGAAGAGCTGACCGCCGACGTCATGCCGCTGGCCACGTCCGGCATCGCGTCGATCTCCGCCGAACTGGAGGCGGCCGACGTCGACCTCGCCGAGCTCAAGGGCCTCGTCCTGCACCTGGCCGCCTCGGCTGGGCGGCTCGAGGCGCTCCTCGGCCAGCTCGATTCCCTCTCGGAGTTGGTCGCCGACGCCGGCCCGCTGCTCGGGGATGCGGTCAACCTCGCCACCGTCCGGCTCGCCGAGCTGGAGGCGAAGGGCTACTTCGGCTTCGTTCGCCAGGCCGGGGGCATCCTCGATGAGATCGTCACCAACTACACCGAGGAGGACGTCGCCGCTCTCGGCGAGAACGTCGTCCTCATCCTCGACACGGTCCGCCAGATGACCCAGCCCGAGGTGATGGGGCTGCTCAGCTCCACGGCGACGGCGATCCACGACGACGTCGAGGACGCCGCCGAGCACCCGAGAGAGGCGCCCTCGATGTTCTCGCTCCTCGGCCAGATGCGTGACCCGGAGGTCCGCCTCGGCCTGCAACGTGCCATGAACCTGCTCCGGACGATGTCCGGGACGACCGACTCGACGACAGAAGGAGATCGTTGATGCCCACCACCACCATCGCCGGCAAGGAGGTCCACGTCGACGCCGACGGGTTCCTCACCGAGTACGACGAATGGGACCCCGAGCTCGCCAAGGAGCTCGCCAACGCCATCGGCATCGGTGAGCTCACCGACGGCCACTGGAAGACCATCAACTTCCTCCGCGACGACTTCAAGGAGCAGGGCGAGACGGCCACGCTCCGCCGGGTGGCCGCCGTCGGCGGCATCCCCACGAAGGAGCTCTTCCAGCTGTTCCCGAAGAAGCCCGCCCGCAAGATGGCCTACGTGTCCGGGCTGCCCAAGCCCGCCGGCTGCGTCTGAGGAGGACGACCTCATGACTGATGGACCAATCGTCCCCGACTTCGGCGACGACGACGAGGACCGCAAGATCGCCTTCGTGTGCTCGAAGGGATCGCTCGACATGGCCTACCCGGGCCTGATCATGGCCAACGGGGCGCTGGAGCAGGGCATCGAGACGCACCTGTTCTTCACGTTCTGGGGCATGGACATGATCAACAAGAAGACCATGGGGGACCTCAAGTTCTCCCCGGTCGGCAACCCGGCGACGCACATGCCCGCGGCGCTGGCGCCGCTGCCGGGGATGACCACCATGGCCACCCACCAGTTGCACAAGCAGCTCGAGGAGCTCGAGATCCCCGACGTGCCCGCCTTCCTGGAGCACCTCCAGGACATGGGGGTGCACCTCTGGGCCTGCAAGCTGTCGGTGGACATGTTCCACCTGACCGAGGACGACATGATCGATGGCCTCAACGGCGTGCTGAACGTCTCCGACTTCATGGAGATCATCAAGGGTGGCCAGGTGATGTTCATCTGACCTCGTCGTGACCTGACGACCCGGTGGGCCCCGGAGTGATCCGGGGCCCACCCGCGCGGTGGTCGATCCTGGGTTCCCGACGCCGCCCCACGCGCGACGTGTGGGCCCGAGCGCGTCGGATCGACGCGCTCGGGCCCAGGGTTCGGTGCCGTGCGCGGTCTCGAACCCTGGGTTCGCAGCCGCCGGGGGCGGGTACGGTGGCGGCCGTCATGACCTTCACCCCCGTCGACGACGAACTCGCCCACTGGGACGCCACCGAGACCGCCATCCGCATCGCGGCCGGCGACGTCTCGGCCGCCGAGGTCATGGAGGCCGCCGTGGACCGGGCGAGGGCCGCCGCCCCCCTCGCGGCCGTCGTGACCGAGACCTACGAGCAGGCCGTGGCCGCCGCCGGTCTCATCGAGGGGCCGTTCTCGGGGGTGCCGACCTTCGTGAAGGACCTCGCCAACCTTGCCGGGGTCCGCACCGGCTTCGGGACCCGGGCGCTCGAGGATTAC
>JBFLKR010000129.1:0-3132 GCA_040883295.1 Acidimicrobiia bacterium | reverse complement strand
ACGACGACGTAGTGTCCGGCCCGTGCCGAACATGACGGACTACGAGGCAACCCGGGCCTCGTTCTCGCTGGAGGTGCCCGAGCGGTTCAACGCCGCCATGGACATCGTCGACGCCCGAGCCGCCACCGATCCCGATCGCGTGGCGCTCCGCATGGTGTCACCCGACGGGACCGTGGCCGACGACCACACGTTCGCCGACCTCCGCGACCGCTCCAACCAGATGGGCCGGTTCCTGGCGAGCCGAGGCGTCACCAAGGGCGACCGCGTCTTCCTCATGCTCCCCCGGGTGGTCGGCTGGTACGACACCGTGCTCGGCGCCATCAAGCTCGGTGCGATCCCGATGCCCGGCACCACCCAACTCAAGGGCAAGGACATCGCCTACCGCATCAACCGGGCGGAGGCATCGGTGGCGGTGACCGACCCCGACGGTGCCACCGTCATCGCGTCCGTGGTCGACGACTGCCCCTCGTTGACCACCCTGGTCGTCATCGGCGGCGAGGTCGACGGTTGGATCGACGGCGACGCCGGTCGGGACGGCGCCTCCACCGACGCCCTTCCCGCCGATCCGACCGCCTCGGACGACCCGATGCTGATCTACTTCACCTCGGGCACCACCGGGAACCCCAAGATGGTGCTCCACACCCAGGCTTCGTACGGCATCGGCCACCAGATAACCGCCCGCTTCTGGCAGGACCTCCAACCGGGTGACGTGTTCTGGGGGGTGTCCGACACGGGTTGGGCCAAGGCGGCCTGGTCGAAGCTCTTCGGCCAGTGGACGCTCGGCGCCACGGTGATGGCGTGGAACGCGCAGGGCAAGCCCGATTTCGACCAGATGCTGCGGATGATCGTCGACCACGGCGTCACCGTCTTCTGCGTCCCCCCGACCATCTACCGCAACTTCGTGACCCGCGACCTGTCGGGCTACGACTTCTCGAGGCTCCGCCACTGCCTGGCGGCGGGCGAGGCCCTCAATGCCGAGACCTTCCACGCCTGGAAGGCGGCGACCGGCACCGAGATCCACGACGGGTACGGGCAGACCGAGACCGTCAACCTCCTCGCCAACTATCCGTGCCTGCCCAAGAAGCCGGGGGCGCTCGGCAAGCCGACCCCGGGGATGGACGTGGCGGTGGTCGACGACGACGGCCACCCACTCGGGCCCGGCAACGAGGGCCAGATCGCCGTGCGCGTCAGCCCCCACCGACCCGTGGGCCTCTTCGTCGAATACTGGAAGGACCCGGAGGCAACTACGGCCGCCCATCGGGGCGACTGGTACCTGACCGGGGACCGCGCCCGGGTCGACGAGGACGGGTACTTCTGGTTCGTCTCCCGGGCCGACGACGTGATCATCTCGGCCGGGTACCGCATCGGGCCGTTCGAGGTGGAGTCGGTGATCATGGAGCATCCGGCGGTCCAGGAGACGGCCTGCATCGGGGTGCCCGACCGCGAGCGGGGCGAGGTGGTGAAGGCGTTCGTGGTGCTCGCTCCGGGGAACGAAGCCTCCGACGAGCTGGCAGCCGAGATCCAGGACCACGTCAAGACGAACACCGCCCCCTACAAGTACCCCCGAGTCATCGAGTTCATCGACGAACTGCCCAAGACGGTGTCGGGCAAGATCCGACGGGTGGATCTCCGCGCCCGGAGCTAGGTGCCCCCCGGTCGGTCGGCCGGGTGGGCGTCGATGCGACCCTCGGCGATGGCGGCCTCGAACTCGGCGAAGTCGGCCTCGTTCTGGTCGGCGTACGCCATCGAGAACTCGGCGATCGCCCGATCGAAAGCGTTCGACGCTCCCAGGTAGGCGGCAATCGCCCGGCCATCGGCGGACCTCGCATGCGAGCGGGCCAGCGTCTCCCCGCACAGCTCGGCGTAGCGGGCCAGCCGGCTCGGGCCCATGTCCTCAACCTCGGCAGAGGCTTTCATGTCGCGGAACTGCCGCCAGTAGTACTGGTGTCCGGTTGGGTCATGGTGGATGTGGCCCAGGAAGATGTCCGAGGCGGTCTGCATGAGCCGCTGGCCCTCCACGACCCGGCGGCTGCCCGACTCGTAGCCGCTGGCCGGGAGATGGTCCTCGAGCACCGAACGGCCCGCCTCCTTGACCTGCAGGAAGAGGGGATCGCCGGTGGCCCGGTCCTCGAGGAGGACGATGAAGCAGCGGGTCCCGACGCTGCCGACGCCGACGACCTTAAGCGCCAGGTCGACGAAGCGATGGCGGCGCAGCAGCACGCCGATGTGGTCGGGGACCGACGCCAGGTAGGCGTCGAAGGCCTCCCGGATCGCCGCCTCGGTTTCGGCTGGATCCAGGGTGGACACCCACTCCCGCAGCGGCACCACCAGCGGCGGCTGGGAAGCGATCCGGAACTCGCCGTCGACGTGCTCGCCGAGCTTGCCCAGGACGTGGCGGCTGTCCCGGGACCGGACCTTGTCGAGCGCCTTGCGGGCCCGTTTCCGTTCACCCTTCTCGACGAGCCGGCCGAGGTCGTCCTCGTCCACCCGGAGGTACCACGCGTCGAGGTGGCTCATCGTCGCCACCTCCCGCATGGCCATTCGGTAGGCCGCCGTCGCGGTCGCCGGGAGGCTGCGTTGGTGGTTCTCGTCGAGCCCGTTGTGGCGGGCGGCGATGGTGAAACTGGCAGCCAGCCGCTTGACATCCCACTCCCACGGACCGGGGAGGGTCTCGTCGAAATCGTTCAGGCCGAAGACGATCGAGCGGTCCGGGGCACCGAAGAGGCCGAAGTTGGAGAGGTGGGCGTCGCCGCAGATCTGGCCGTCGATGCCGGTGACCGGGGTGTGGGCGAGATCCTGGGCCATGACGGCGGCGGCCCCGCGGTAGAAGGTGAATGGTGAGGCCGCCATGCGCCAGTGGCGCACGGGCACCAGCCACGGCAGGCGGGCGGCGTTCTGGCTCGTGACCACGTCGACGGCCGAGGGGCGGTCGGGTGGAGCGGACCAAGTGCCGTGGGCCGAGCGCGGCACGGACTGACGCAGCGAGCGCCCATCGATGGACCCCATGGCGACCTCCTCCGGTGCCGGCACCGACCCGACCGCCGGTGACCGGCGAGAACGCTACTGCGTGGCCGAGCCCCGGTCCTCGCGGCCCGAGGCCGCCCAGACCATGCCGCGTCGCATGATCTCGGT
>JBFLKR010000128.1:0-31337 GCA_040883295.1 Acidimicrobiia bacterium | reverse complement strand
GCGGTTGGCGGATCGGATCCGGCGCCGGTTGGGGGTCCCCTTCTACAGCGTCGGGGCGTCGATCATCGGCGGCCTCGTCGGGGTCGGTGCCCGCCTGGCGCCGGCGCTGCTGGTGGCGTCCATCGCCGACGACTGGCTCCGGATCCCGTGGAGCCGATGGGCGGTGGTCCTCGTGTTCTACGGGCTCTTCGACGGCCTCGTGCGCATGTTCACGGCACCACTGGACGAGCGACCCCTGCCGGCCGCCGGGGCGATGGTCGACGACTCGATGGCCCTGCTCCCGACGATCATCCAGGAGAGCGACGTCGCCGAGTTGGCTGCGTTCACCCGCAGGTGGGTGAGCCTCCCCGTGTCCTGCACCGTCGGCGCCATCGTGTTGGCCGTCACCCTGGGGGCGGCCTGGGTGGTGGTCCCCGAAGGCGTGGCCGAGCTCGACGGCGGCACCCTGGTGCTGCTCGCCATCGTCCTGTTCGACTTCGGGTCGGTGGCAGTCTGGCCGGTGAACTGGCAGCTCATGGCCCGCGAGTCGGCCTACGACCACGAGCTGCTCTGGGCGAGTCCGGCCGACTCGCCCGAGGTTCGCAGGGCGATGTCCCAGGTCACCGGGTTCGGCTGGGCCACCGTCTTCTGGATCTCCCTGTACCTCGTGGTGGCCGTGGTGCTGGTGTCCTGGTCGTCGCCGGTCGTGGTGCCGGTGGCCGCGGGCTTCCTCGCGTTCGGCTACGTGGCCACCCTGCTCGACACGCTCGGTGCGAGGGCCGGCATCCAGCGGATCGTCCAGCGTGCCCGCGAGCTACGGCTGGCGCCGTTGCAGCGGCGGATCCGGGCCTACGGTCCCCGATACGACGACCTCTCGCCACAGGAGGCCGCTCGGCTCCGGGACCTCATGGAACTCCACGATCGCGTCCGGGACGCACCGTCGACGCCCACCGCCTCGCGGACACTCCTGCACACCTTGGCCGCCCTCCTCGTCCCCACGGTGTTGTTCCTCATCAGTGTCTCCGGCGAGGTCTACGCCGAACGGGTCCTCGACGCCATCCTCCCCTGACCCGGGACCGGCCCGCCTGGGGCCCGGGTCACAAGCCCGGGGGGACCCATACACTTCGGGCCGTGAGCGACCGACCCCCCGTGCCCGCCGCCGTCGCCGTGTTGGCGGCCGGAGGCCTCTGGGCCACGGCATTCCTCCTCGAACCCTCGCTTCCGGCCGGCACCCGCTGGTTGCTGGGCATCGGCGCCTGGCTCTGGACGCTGGTCGCGCTCACCGGCCTGCTCGTCGCCCGAGCTCGGTGGGCCGTCCGCCTCGGCCTCGGGGTGGCCGCCCTCGCGGTGCCGGGCGTAGCCCTGGTGGACGCTCCCGTTCTCGTCGGCCTCGGCGCCGGTGCCGCCGCCGCCTCGGTGTGGACCCTGCTCGGGGCCGGGACCGCCGCCAGGGTCCGACCCGACCGGGCGGCCGACGCCCCACCCGACGACGCCGTGGTACTCATGGCCGTCCTCGTCTCGGGCCCCCTCGCCGCCGGCCTCGCCTCGCTCGACGGTGGTCCCCATCCCGTGACGGTGGCGATGGGGGCGATCGCCCCGATCCTCGCCTGGTGGTTCGGCCGGATCTCGGGCCCGGCCCTGTGGACGGCCCGCGTCGGGTTCCCCGCCCTGGCGCTCGCCGCCGCCGTGTCCGAAGGCCTCCCGTGGGGCATCGTCGCCGTCGTCCACGGTGCGGTGGTGGCCTGGTACGCCTGGCGCCCGGGATCGGCGCTCGCCGCCGCCCCGCTCGACCCGACGCCGGGGGAGGCGAAGCCGGTCTTCGCCGAGTTCGCCCCCCGGGAGGTCCGGGCCGTCGCCGGCATCGACGAGCGGGGCCGCCGCCGATGAGGCCGAACCCGTGGTTCTTCGTGCCGGTGGTCGTGTCCTTCGTCCTCGGGGGCGCCCTCGGCTGGATGATCGCCGGGGTCTCGTGTGGCAGTTGTCCCGTGTCGCAGTCGATCACCGGGGGGCTCATGGGCCTTGCGGTGGCGGCCGGCGTCGGCACCGTGGCGGTGCTCGGCATCCGATCGGTCGCCGAGCACCGGGAGGCGACCGAGGCGGGTCAGCCCCCGCCCGCGCCCGGCTGCGAGGTGCCGGAGGACTGAGCCTCCTCGATGCGGACTCGGTCGGCCTCGAAGGCCAGCCCGGGCAGGTCGTCGGGGGCGAACCACCCCACGGCGTCGGCGTCGTCGGCCGGCTCCGCTGCCCCGGTCACGCGCACGGCGTAGGTGAGCGTCACCACCGACTTGGCGGGATCCGTCCGGTCGAGGTCGGCGCGCAGCAGGTGGGCGCCCGCCACCGACAACCCGGTCTCCTCGGCCAATTCCCGGGCGAGGGCCGTCTCCGGGTGCTCGCCGACGTCGACGAAGCCGCCCGGCAGCGACCAGGCCCCCGCCGCGACGGCGCCGACAGCCCGGCGTACCAACAGCACCGACCCGTCGTCGTCGGTGACGAGGGCCACGACCGCCAGCGGCGGATTCGGGAAGTGGCGCCAGTCGCAGTGGGGGCAGTGGGTGCCCTCGGCGAGGCGGCCGCCGCAGCGGGGGCAATGGCGCCACCGACCGCCGTGGTCGTGGCCGGTCACGTCCGTCGCCACGGTGCTCCGTCCTGCAACGAGCGAACCTCGGCGTGGTCGGGTTTGCCGTCGTGGAAGGCGGCGAAGCCCGCTCCCGTGAGCAGGCGCTCGGCCGCCGCCAGGGGGTCCTGGTGGCCAACGATCACCACGTCGCCACCGGGGGTGTCGGCCGCGACCCGGCGGGCCACGCCGGCCACGCGCTCGGCGAGGCGGGCGAGCGACTCGGGCGAGAACGGGAGGTCGTCGGGATGGGCGAGGTACGCCTCCAACTCACCGGGGAAGCGGTCCGGGACGTCGGCCCAGGGGGTCCCGGCCCAGCGGGTCAGCAGCCGCCACTCGACGAGGTCGTCGTCGACCCGCACCGCCAATCGGTGGGAGCCGGCGATCGCCTCGGCGGTTCTCACCGCCCGCAGCAGGGGGGAGGACCAGACGGCGCGGATCGGGCGGTCGGCGAGCACCGATGCCGCCCGGGCGGCCTGGGTTCGGCCGGCATCGGAGAGATCGAATCCGGGGAGGTCGGCGTACACGAGGCCGTGCGGGTTGAGGACCTCGCCATGGCGGACGAGATGGAGCATCCGGACCGAGGCTACGGCCCGTATCAACCTTGAACCACTCGCCGACACGATGGGTATGATGGCCACCCCGTCGGTCCCGGGCCGAGCCCGGGCACGAGAGCCGGAGAACGGATGCCGCTGAACGAGCACGAGCAGAAGATCCTCGACGAGATCGAGAAGCGCTTCTATGAAGAAGACCCGACCTTCGCGACCGCCGTTCGCTCCATCACGCCCCGGACCCGCTTCGCCCTCTCGCCAAAGGTGGCGATCGGGGTGCTCGTCGTGGGTCTGTCGATGCTGTCGGGCATCTTCCTGATCGACCCACCGATCGGCTACATCGTGGCAATCGTGGGCTTCGTCCTGATGGTATGGTCCGCAACCGCCCTCGTGCAGGAGCTGCGGAACCGACCGATCGGTGACCGGCGAGGTTCGGACACCGAGGACGGCTGACCGGCTCGACACGACGGGCACGTACCGGCGGACTTCCCCCGGCCACCTCGGTGGCCGTCGCACCGCCCGGTGGGTGGAAGATGGGTGATCGTGCGTGCGCTGTCTCGCGCCCGTACGGCGGAGTGAGGAACAGGAGAGTTGTCGGTGCAGGATGCCTTCACGGCTCGTCAGGCGAGTGCCCTGACGGGGTGTACCGCCCATCAGCTGCGGTACTGGGATCGGGTCGATCTCGTCACGCCATCGATCCAGACGACCGGCGGTCGCGCCGGGGTCAGGCGGTTGTACAGCTTCCGGGACCTGGTGTGGCTCCGAGTCGTGAAGGGCCTCCTCGACAATGGGATGAGCGTCCAGCGCGTGCGTCGCGCCGCCGACTACCTCCGGCGGAACGCCGATCTCGACGACACCCTGGCCGGCGTCCGGCTCGTCACCGACGGGCAGTCGATCTTCCAGGTCCTCGAGGAGGGCGACCACCTGCTCGACGCCCTCAAGGAAGGCCAGTTGGCGTTCGTCCTCGTCATCGACGAGATCACCCAGACGGTCGAGGACGACGTGTCGCGCTTCGAGCTCGACAAGGCCCAGTTCCTGTCGATCGTCCGCGCCTCCACCGACGAACTCTCCTCCGAACTGACCGGCTGAGCTGCGTCGGAACCACTCCGCGGCGTCAGGGGCGCCGCAGGCTCCGGGGCCGCCAGGCGGCGATCACCCGTCGCATCCTCGGCGTCGTGCGCCGTAGCTGCGTCTCGGTGGATCCCAGTGCCGTGAGGGCCCGCTCGGTCTCGGCCGGCCCCGGTGGGCGGTCGCCCCAGGTCGACCGGGCATGGGCGGCGGCGAGTGGCGCCAGTTCCGGACCGGTGGCGGCGACGATCTCGTCGGGTGTCATGGCCGTCGAGATCGGGCGGTCGAGGTCACGCAGCCGGTCGACGATCTCCTCCCAGGCGGCGGTGACGTCGCCGTCGCGAGCGCGAGCCAACCGCCGGCGCCGGCGCACCCACTTGGCCAACGGGATGGCGACGACGAGGCCTGCCAGCGCAGCCAGCCACCACACCCCGGTGGGCACCGTGAAGGGCGTCGGCGAGTCGGCATCGGCCTCGCCATCGAGGGCGATCTCGGGGGTCGGTCCGGGATCGGCGAAGTCGGCGAACCGCTCCGGGTCGACGAGGATCGGCCCGCCGCCGGGGTTGAGGTCGGCCAGGGGGTTGTCGACCTCCTCGGGCACGAAGGCGGCGAGGTTGAAGCCGAGGTCGGAGGTGGCTGCGGGGTTGTCGCCCTCGCCGCGGGGTGTCGGGTCGAAGCGAACCCAGCCGACCCCGGCGACCCAGGCCTCGACCCACGCATGGGCGTTGCGCCCCAACACCTCGACCTCGCCGAACTGGTTGAACCGGCCGGGGGTGAAGCCGAGCACGAGGCGGGTGGGGATGCCGAGGCTGCGGCCCATGACGCCGAGGGCGGTGGCGAACTGCTCGCAATACCCGACCCGGTGGTTCGGCGTCTCGGGGTCGAGGAGCCAGTCGGCGAGGTCGTCGGCGGCGTGGCCGGGGTCGATCTCGGCGGAATAGGTGAAGAGGTCGGGGACCCGGAACCACGATTCCAGGAAGATCATCTGCTCGAGCGGCGTCGTCGCCCCCTCGCTCACCCGGCGGGCAAGGGCCTCGATGCCGGGGTCGAGGTCGTCGGGGAGCGCCAGGAACCGGTCGAGGTCGGCCGGCTCGTCGGCCCGACCGGTGCCGGCCCCCGCAGGCGTGAACACGCCGGCGTCCCGCGCCCCCTCGAACAGGGGCGAGAGGGCACCGTCGGCGCCGAGGGCAGCGACGCCGAGATCCCGGTCCGGCACCTGGGACGTGAGTTGGTAGCGGAGCCCTTCACGGGTCCGCCCGTCGACGAGCAGCGCACCGTCGTCGCGCACCCGCACGCCGTTGCGGATGAGTGGTGCGTCGCCCTGAACGTCGCGGACCGAGTAGAGGTGGGGGAGCAGGCCCTGGCGGAGGTCCCCGATCTCCACCGTGGCCGAGACGGTCGACGTCGGGCCGAGGTAGCGGAGGTCGCGTCGCTCGAACACGACGCCGTCACCGAGCGCCCGGGTGTCGTCCCAACTCGGGGCCCAGTTGCGACCGTCGTAGGAGTCGAGGGTGATGAGCGACCAGTAGAGCTCGTCGCCGGGGGCGCCCACCACCGCGGCCCGGAACATGACGTCGTCGCTGCGGGACACGAGGTTGGTCTGGGTGGTGGAGGCGAAGAGGTTGAGGCTGGTCCCACTCCCCGGCCCGAAGGTGTCGGCGTCGCGCCACGGCACGGCGCCCGACGACGGCACCGCTCCGGCGCCGATGTCGGTGGCCACCAGGCCGAGGACGACGACCACCACCCCGGCGGCGACCGCCCCGGCCCGGCCGGGCCGGCCCAGCAGGCGGGGGGCGGAGACGGTCCCCTCCCACCCCGAGACGACGAGGAGCAGCCCGACCCAGGTCACTGCCGCCACGAGCCACCAGCCCGGCGTGGCGCCCTGGTCGGCGATCGAGACCGCGAGGTAGAGCCCTGCGGGCACCGCGGCGGCGGCAGCCCCTCGGCCGCCGGCCGTGAGCCAGGCCCAGGCCGCGCCGATCGCGATGAACACCGGGAGGAGCAGGAGCAGCAGTTCCTGGTGGGGGAAGATGGGGGCGGTCCCGTAGCGCAGGTACTCGAGCCCCACGGTCAACGCCGCCGCCACGGCATCCCACGTGGCGCGGGTGGGGACGAGGCCGGCGAGCATCGTGTCGGGGGCCGTGACCCGCCCCATGACGACCGCGATGGTCACCAGCCCGAAGGCGATGGTCCCCGCCAGGCGGAGCCGGACCAGCCACCCGACGACGGCGATGGCGGCGCCGAGGAGGAATGCCCCCGTCAGGGTGGCAGGCCACGGTGCGCCGTCGAGCGAGGGCCGGACGAGCGTCGTCATCCGGCCGAGCGCCGCCGCCAGGGCCACCAGCCCCAGCGCGGCGGACCACAGGCCGCCCCGACTCAGGCGCCGGCCCACGCCCGTCCCTGCATGCGATCCCAGGTGACAGCCCACGGCTCGTCGGGGGCGATGGCGGCCACGCTCGTGCGAGTCCCCGGTACCGCAGCGGCGCCGATCGGAGCCCGGGTCACGGCGGCGACGGCGACGGAGGCGTGGTCGGAGGCGAGGAGCCGGGCGGCGCGGAGGAGTCGGTCGTCGGCGGTGCCGGTGATGACGATGAGGGCGCCACCGCCGAGCCCGGCCCGCAGCCGGGAGGCCACGGCCAGCACGTCGAGGGCCGGGTTGGGGGTGACCCCCGCCAGGACCTCCATCGCCCGGGACCGGGCGCCGGGGTCGGACGCCCGCACGCGGGTCGAGCCCGCGAGCAGGTCGAGCTCGAACCCGGCGCGCCGGAGATGATCGAAGATCGACGCCGCCCCCCGAACCGCGGTCTCGAAGGCGGCCTCCTCGTCGTAGACCTGGGCGCGGGTGTCCAGGAGGACGAGGCCGCGGCTCTGCCACGGGGTCTCCAGTTGCCGGATCATGAGCTCGCCGATGCGGGCGGTGGTCGGCCAGTGGACCCGTCGGAGATCGTCACCCTGGCGGTACTCGCGGATCGTGTAGAAGTCCTCGCCGCCCCGGCTGGCGAACTCCGGGTGCACCGCATCGGTGGAGGGGTCCCGGCCGCGCACGACGGGCACCCCGCGCATCGGTTCGAGCCTCGGGTGGACGACGAGGGTGTCCCGGGGGCCGGCGACCCGCGTCACCGAGGCGAGGCCGAGGGGGTCCTGGACGGTGAGGGCGGCCGGTCCGATGGAGAAGATGCCGCGACGGCGGGCCACCAGCCGGTAGGGGACCGCGGCGGTCGACCGGCCGTCGAGGCGGGCGAGGGTGGCGCCGGCCGTGCCGAGGCCGGGGATCGGGTCGGAGAGGTGGGCGGTGGAGACCGGGACCCGGCCGTGGTTGGTGACCGAGAGCCGCACCCGGACGTCGCCGCCGGCCTGGGTGACCGATGGGATGAGGGAGCGGTCCACGGTGATGGTCGGCGCCGACAGGCGGACCCAGGCGGCGGCCATGGGCACCGCCAGCGCCGTCGCCGCCCCGACGGCCAGCAACTCGAGCTCCCCGAAGACGACCCAGAGCACCACGAGGCCGAGACCTGCGCCGAGCACGCTCCAGCCCCGAGCCGTGGGCATCAGCGGATCGAGCCGGGCACCGGGACCCGTCCGAGGATGGAGGCGAGGATCTCGGCGACGTCGACCCCTCGCATCTGCGCCTCGGGCCGCAGGATCATCCGGTGGCCGAGCACCGGCTCGGCGACGGCCTTCACGTCGTCGGGGGACAGGTAGTCGCGCTCCATGCTCGCCGCCCGGGCACGGGCGAGGCGGAGGAGGTAGAGCGCCGATCGTGGCGAGGCACCCAGCAGGAGCTCGGCATGCGACCGGGTCGCCTCCACGAGGTCGGCGAGGTACTCGCGGACCCCGTCGGAGACGTGGACGCCCTTGGCGATGCCGGCCATGCGGATCACCTCGTCGGCGTGCAGCACCGGCCCGAGGGTGTCGAACGTGGACGACGACCCGTGGGTGTCGAGGATGTCGAGCGTCGTCGCCCGGTCGGGGTACCCGACCACCAGACGGACCATGAAGCGATCGAGTTGGGCCTCGGGGAGGGGGTAGGTGCCCTCGTGCTCGAGCGGGTTCTGGGTGGCCACCACCATGAACGGCGGCAGCAGCGGGTGGGTCGTGCCGTCGACGGTGACCTGGCGTTCCTCCATCGCCTCGAGGAGCGCCGCCTGGGTCTTGGGGCTCGCCCGGTTGATCTCATCGCCGACGACGATGTTGGCGAAGATGGCGCCCGGGCGGAAGATGAAGCTCGAGGACTGCCGGTCGAAGACCGATACACCGGTGATGTCGGACGGCAGCAGGTCCGGCGTGAACTGGATTCTCTGGAACGAGGACTCGATGGATCGGGCGATCGACTTGGCGAGCAGGGTCTTGCCCACGCCGGGCACGTCCTCGATGAGGACGTGCCCCTCGGCGATGAGGCACATGACCGCCAATCGGATGACGTCGTGCTTGCCCCTGATCACCGTGTCGACGTTGTCGACGATTGCATCGAACGACGTCCGGAACCACTCGAGGTCGTCGGATCGCTCCATCGGTCAGCTCCCTGTTGTCTCGGTGTCCGGGCCGGGGCGCTGCCACCCTAGGAAGGGTGGGACCATGCCCACGAGGGGTGGGGGGTCGGGGCGCCGTCCATATACTGGTCGTCGAGTCGCTCCCATGCCCGATCCCTCCCTCGCCCCCTTCGTCCGTCGGGTCCTCACCCGCCCCACCCTCTGGTGGCAGGCGCTGGCGGCCGGGTGGTCGGCGCGGACCCGCGGCTCGGTGCTCCCGGTGCCCGACCGGAGCTACTGGGGGTGGCGTCTCCACACGGCCTACGGCGATGCGGCGCCCGACGCCGACGATCTCGTCGACGTGCTGGCGTGGCGCCGTCGGATGCGGCGGTTGGGCCGATGACCGGTCTCGAGCGGGAGATCGCCGCGATCGAGGGCGTCGATGCCGCCCAGGTCGAGACCATCGAGGGTGCCCCGGTGAGCGTCCGCCTCGACCTCGTGGACGGTGCCGACCCGACGGCGGTCGCCGGGGAGGTGCAGGCGCTCCTGCGGCGCCACGGGCTCCGGACCCGGTTGCCGGCCGGGCCCGGTCCGACGCCGGTCGAACCGTCGCCCGGTCCGTCCTCGTCGGCCGAGCCCCCTGACCCCGAGTCGTCCGGGGTCGAGCCACCACTCGTGGCAAGCGCGCCCATCGAGGAGGCTCCGGCGGAGGCGCCCCACCAGGGCCCCGAGCCGGCCGACGCGACCACCGCGTCGGCGCCGGTCGCCGCCGTCGTCGTCCGCCAGGCCCGCGGTGGGGTCGACGTCACCGTGGAGTCGACCGATGGCCGCTCGTCGGCGAAGGCCTCCACCGCCCACCCCGACGAGGTCGCCCGGGCCATCGTGGCGGCGGTCGCCGAGCTGTCCGGGCGCCGGCCGCCACGACTGGTGGAGACGACCACGACCGAGGTCGGGGGGCGTCGGGCCGTGACCGTCGTGCTCGACGTCGGCGTCGAGGACCTCGCGGTCGGGACCGTGTTCGAGGTCGGCACCGCCGATCTGGCACTGGCCCGGGCGGTGTGGGCGGCGCTCGAGGGCTGAGGGCCGAGGTTCGGGCCTAGCCCGCAGCTGCGGGCGTCTCGTCGTCGACGATCTCGAGGACCAGCGCGGGTTGGCCGTCCTCCTCGGCCGCCGACTCCAGACCGAGCATCGCCTCCACGGCGCGGGCCCGTTGGAGGACGGTGCGCACCACCTGTCGCATCGCCTCCGTGCTGGCGTGGTGGAGGCGGCTCTGGTCGGCCGGGGAGGCCGAGACGACGCCGGCCCCGGTGCGGCGGATGGCGTCGATGACGACTTCCTGGATGACCGCATCGCCGGAGATGGCGCCGAGGTGGGCCACCACGACGGTGTCGACCTCCTCGCTCAGCGTTCGCATGAGGGCACGGAGGCCTGGTCGGTCGCCGTCGGCGGCGTCCTCGAACGTGGCGAGGATCACGGCCCCGGTGCGGCGGGCCCAGGCGCGGACGGTCTCACGCTGCCCGTAGAGGGAGTCGTCGGGTCCGGCACCGGAGGGCACCCGGAGATAGGCGATGGCCCGCACGCTCAGAGATTGTGGGGAGACCCGCGCCGGGTGTCAAGAACCTGACCGCGTTGCGTGGTCGTCACGACGCCAGGTAGGACTCCCAGCTCGGATGGATGCGGCCCGCCCGGGCATACACCCAGTCGAAGCGGGACGGCCGGGCCGGAGGGCGTCGAAGCCGGTACCCGACCTCGGCCGGGAGCCGGTCGCCCTTGCGGAGGTTGCATCGCCGGCAGCACGCCACCACGTTCTCCCATTCGTGTCCACCACCCCGACTGCGGGGGATGACGTGATCGAGGCTGTCGGCAGCGGCGTCGCAGTACTGGCAGCGATGCCCGTCCCTGGCGAAGACCGCTGCCCGGGTGGGCGTCATCCCGCCCCGGTACGGCACCCGCACGTACCGGGTGAGGCGCGCGACCGAGGGGATCGGCAGCTGGACGGTGGCGGCGTGCAACACCTTGCCCGATGGTTCCTGCATCACCGCCCGTCCCCGCAGCACGAGCACCGCGGCCCGCCGCTCGGGGACGACCGAGAGCGGTTCGTAGGTCGCATTGAGGACGAGGGCGTGCACGGGAAGGAACGATACCGCCGAGTCGGCCCCGAGCCGGTGGGTCCGGGGGGCCGACGACGGACCAGGGGAAGGGGGGTCCGGTGGGGCGGCGGGGGGCAGGGTGGTTCACAGGTGGGGGAAAGTGGTTGACAGGTGGGGGAATGTGGGTAGTGTGCGGGCCACGGAGGAATCGAAGGTGAGCGGTAGGGACGACAGGTGTTCATCGGTGAGTACCAGCATGCGTTGGACGACAAGGGACGGCTCGTGCTGCCCGTCAAGTTCCGCGCCGACCTCGCCCACGGCTGCGTCGTCACCAAGGGACAAGAGGGCTGCCTCTACGTCCTACCCCTCGAGCAATGGGAAGCGATGGCGTCGGAGGTGAGTGCCCTGCCCCTCACCGACAAGCGCGGTCGAACCTGGGGCCGGGTCTTCTTCGGCTCCTCCGAGGAGCTCACGCTCGATCGACAGGGACGGGTCGCCATCCCCGGTGCCCTCCGACAGTGGGCCGGGCTCGACAAGGAGGTCGCCGTCGTCGGCGTGAACACCCGGATCGAGCTCTGGGAACCCGAAGCATGGGCGGCCTACCTGGCCGACGGTGAGGACGAGTACGTGCACACGGAGGAACGAATCGGCGAGACGCTCTGAGCAGACATACCGGCTGACGGTTCGGAATCATCGTCAGCCCCCCGGATGACCCAGTTGGAAGGCCCCCCTCACTCCGCCCGCTTCCACCTAGGTGCCAGCGCCCGGGGGGCTGACCATGGAGCCGGACCGCTACCACCAGCCGGTGCTCGCAGACGCCGTCGTCGAGCTGCTGACCGACATCCCCGGAGGACCCGTGATCGATGCCACGTACGGAGGAGGAGGCCACAGCCGGCTCCTCGCCGCGGCCGGTCGCGACATCGTGGCCTTCGACCGTGATCCCGACGTACCCCCCCCGCCGCCCGGGGTCCACCTCGTCCGGCGGCCCTTCGGCGAGTTGGGCACGGCACTCGACGAGCTCGGCATCGACGCCATCTCGGGGGCGCTCTTCGACCTCGGCGTCAGCTCCCACCAGCTCGACACCGCCGAGCGCGGCTTCTCCTACCGCCATCGGGGTCCGATCGACATGCGCATGGACCCCGACGCGCCGCTGTCCGCCGCCGAGATCGTCGATGCATGGCCCGAGGCCGAGCTGGCCGACGTGATCCGGCGGTTCTCCGACGAGCGATACGCCCGCCGCATCGCTGCCGCCATCGTCGCCGCCCGGCCGATCGGGGACACGGCCACCCTCGCCGAGGTGGTGCGGGCAGCCATCCCCGCCCCGGCCCGCCGCACCGGCGGCCACCCGGCCCGGCGAACCTTCCAGGCCCTGCGCATCGCCGTCAACGACGAGCTCGGCCAGCTCCGGGAGGGACTGGACGCCGCGATCGCCCGCCTCGCGCCGGGCGGCCGCTGCATCGCCATCTCCTACCACTCGCTCGAGGACCGCATCGTCAAGCGGCGGTTCGCCGACGAGACCAGGGGCTGTGTCTGCCCGCCGGAGCAGCCGATCTGCACCTGTGACCGGACGCCGGCGGCGGCACCGGTGCCCCGCAAGCCCCTCCGACCCGACCCCGAGGAGATCGAGGCGAACCCGAGGGCGCGCTCGGCCATCCTCCGGGGGATCGAGCGGGTGGCCGCATGAGCGCCATCACCCATCCCCGGCCCGAGGAGCGCCCCCGGCTCGCGGTGGTACGCGGGCGACGACGCCTGCCGCGGTTCGCGCTGGCGCCCTGGATCGTCTACACGGTGCTGCTCGCCATCGCCTTCCTCGGCATCATCTACGGCCAGTCGTCGCTCAACACCCGCGCCATGGAACTCGACGAGCTGCGAACCCAGGTCGCCGTCGCCGAGACGGAGGGCCAAGCCCTGCGGCTCGAGATCGCCCGTCTCTCCGCCCCCGATCGCATCGTCACCCGTGCCGAGGAGCTCGGCCTCGTCATCCCCGACACGGCGCTCCGCTCGCTGCTGGTCGACGATCCCGCCCTCACGCTGACCACGACCGCCGACCACGAGACGGCGGCACCATGACGACGACCGGGCCAAGCGCTGGGGTCCGGGGCGCCGACGGCCCCCCGAGGACGTTCCCCCCGCCGGGTTCGGTCGGGGGCTAGGCCGTGGGCGGCGCAGGGCGCCGCTTCGCGCATCGGCGGCCGCTGGCCCTCGGCGTCCTGCTGCTGGTGATCTGGGTCGTCGTGGCGGCGAAGCTGTTCGAGGTGCAGGTCGTGCGGGCCGACGAGTGGACCGAGCGCGGCCTCGCCCAGCGGATCACCCAGGAGGAGCTGGCGCCCCGGCGGGGAACCATCTACGACCGGGCCGGGCAGGTCCTCGCCTTCACGATCGACGCCACCACCGTGTACGCCAATCCGGGACAGGTCGAGGACCCGGTGGAGGCCTCGCTGGCGGTGGCCGCCGCCCTCGGCCAACCGGTCGACGTCGTGGCCGAGAAGCTCGCCAGGGACTCGTCGTTCGTGTACCTGGCCCGCCAACTGGAGGGCGACGCCGCGGCTGCCGTGGCCGAGCTCGACATCCCGGGCATCTACACGGTCCCCGAACCCAAGCGCCTGTACCCGGCCGGTGGGGCTGCCGCCCATGTCGTCGGGTTCGTCGACATCGACGGCACCGGGCTCGAGGGCCTCGAGTACCACTTCGACGAGGAGCTGCGCGGGCGACCCGGGTTCATCCAGTACGAACAGGCCAACGGCGTCCAGATCCCCCACGGTCGGGAGGACCGCGTCGACCCGGTCCCCGGGGCCGACCTCGGGACGACGATCGACCTGTCGCTGCAGTTCATCACCGACCGCGCCTGTGCCGCGACGGTCGAGCGGACCGGTGCCAAGCGCTGTTCGATCGTGGTGCTCGAGCCGGAGAGCGGAGAGGTCCTCGCCCTGACGGTCGCCCCGGGTTACGACCCGGGCGACCGGTCGGCGCTCGAGCCGGAGCGTCTGCAGAACATCGCCGTCCGCTCGCTCTACGAGCCCGGATCGACGTTGAAGATCCTCACCATCGGTGCCGCGCTGGAGGACGGCGTGATCGACCCGGACACCACCTTCGAGGTACCCGCCGAACTCGAGTTCTACGACGAGGCGATCGACCGCACCTGGACCTTCGAGGACGTCGACCGCACGGAGACCGAGGTCCTCACCGTGCGCGAGATCGTGACCCGCTCGTCCAACATCGGGACCATCCTCATCGAACAGGAGCTCGGCTTCGAGCGCCACCGCGACGCCCTCACCTCGTGGGGCTTCGGCTCGCCCGTCGGCATCGACCTCAACGGCGAGGCCCAGGGCAGCGTGAACCTCGACCCCACGTGCGTCACCTGTGGTCCGTCGGTCGCCATCGGCTACTCGCTGAACACGACCCTCATCCAGATGGCCTCGGTGTTCGGCGCCGTGGCCAACGACGGGGAATGGGTGACCCCCCATGTCGTCCGTCGGATCGACCGGGCCGGTGAGGTCGACGAGCCGTCGGTGGAACGGCGCGAGTTGGTCTCCCCGGAGGTGGCGGCCACGCTGCGATCGCTGCTTCGCAACGTCGTCGAGGACGAGGAGGGGACCGGTGTCGCCGCCCGCATCGCCGGCTACGACGTGGGAGGCAAGACCGGCACCTCGCGGGTGTTCGAGGACGGTCGGTACCACGACGACCGGTTCATGGCCTCCTTCATCGGCATGGCCCCCGTCGACGACCCCCGGCTCGTGGTGGCGGTGCTGGTGGAGGAGCCCCAGGGCAAGGCGTACTCGGGCGGCACGGCGGCCGCCCCGGCCTTCGCCGAGGTGATGGAGAAGGCGCTCCAGCAGCTCGGCATCGAGCCGGTCCAGCTGGAGGAGGAGGCCGGGGGCGCCGACGCCGACGAGGCCGACACCGATGGCTGAGCCGCTGGCCATCCTCGCGGAGGCCGTGGTGGGCGAGCTCGTCGGCGACCCGACCACCCTCGTCTCCGACGTCACCCACGACTCACGAGCCGTCCGGGCGGGAGCGCTGTTCGTGGCCGTCCGCGGCGCCAGTGCCGACGGGCACGACCATGCCGCCGACGCGGTGGCCGCCGGGGCCGTGGCGCTCTGCGTGGAGGAACGCCTGCCCCTCGACGTCCCCCAGATCGTCGTGGCCGACACCCGCGCGGCCCTCGGGCCCCTGGCCGCCGCCCGGTGGGGCCACCCCACCCGCCGGCTCACGGTCGTCGGCGTCACCGGCACGAATGGCAAGACCACGGTCACCCACCTGGTGGCCGGCATCGCCGCCGCCGCTGGATGGACTCCGGCGGTGGTGGGCACGACCGGTGTCCTCGTCGGCGGAGACCGCACCACGTTGCCGCGCACCACCCCCGAGGCCACCGACATCCAACGGCTCGCCGCCGACCTCGTCGAGCGGGGGGTCGACCTGCTGGCCATGGAGGTCTCGAGCCACGCGCTGGCGCTCCACCGGGTCGACGGCGTCGACTTCGACGTGGTCGCCTTCACCAATCTGTCGCGTGACCACCTGGACTTCCATCCGAGCATGGAGGCGTACTTCGAGGCGAAGGCGCGGCTCTTCACCTGGGATGCCCGGCGGGTGGTCAACGTGGCCGACCCGGCCGGGGCCCGGATCGCCGACCGTCACCCCGTGGCGGTGGCCGTGGGGCGCGACGTCGTCGCCGAGGACGTGGCCGTGGCGGCTGACGGGGCGTCCTTCGTCCTTCGGACCCCCGCCGGTCGGGCGCCGGTCCGACTCTCGATCGGTGGGGGTTTCAACGTCGAGAACGCGCTCGTGGCCGCCGGCATCGGGCACGCGCTCGGCTGGTCGCCCGAGGTCCTCGCCGAGGGACTGGCCGCCGCCCCGACGGTGCCCGGGCGCTTCGAGCCGGTCCATGCCGGCCAGGGGTTCGCCGTCATCGTCGACTACGCCCACACCCCCGAGGGCGTGCGAGCGGCCATCGGGGCCGCCCGCTCGGTCACCCCGGGTCGGGTCCTGGTCGTGGTCGGGGCCGGGGGCGACCGCGACCGCGAGAAACGCGGACCGATGGGGTCGGCGGCCGCCACCGCCGACGTCGTGGTGCTCACCTCCGACAACCCTCGCAGCGAGGACCCGCTCGCCATCATCGCCGCGTTGCGCGACGGGGCGCTGGGCGGCCGCGCCGAGGTACGCGTGGTGGCCGACCGGGCCGACGCCATCGGGGTCGCCCTGCGGGAGGCGACCGAGGGCGACACGGTCCTCGTGCTCGGGAAGGGCCACGAGTCGGTGCAGGAGATCGACGGTCGTACCATCCCCTTCGACGACCGAGCCGTCGCCCGGGCGCTGTTGGAGGCCTCCCCATGATCTCGATGCTCGCCAGTGGTGCCGTGTCGTTCGTGGTCACGGTCCTCGCCACCCCATTGGCCATCCGCGCCTTCCGTCGACGCTCGATCGGGCAGTTCATCCGCGAGGACGTCGAGGGCCACGCCCACAAGCACGGGACGCCGACGATGGGCGGGCTCGTGATGATCGCCGCCGTGGTCGTCGGCTACCTCGCCAGTCACCTGTCGGTGTACACGCGGGGTGTCGGCTTCGAGTTGCAGTGGACGTCGATCCCGCCCGGCGGGGGACTCGTCCTCCTCGCCTTCGGGGGCATGGGCCTGATCGGGTTCCTCGACGACTGGTCGAAGATCCGCGCCGAGCGGAATCTCGGGCTCAACAAGCGGGCGAAGTTCGGCGGGCAGCTCGCCATCGCCGGCCTCTTCGCGTGGGGGGCGATCGAGGCCGGCGTCGCCTCGGACATCAGCTTCCTGCCGGGGACGCCGTTGGTGTCGCTCCCGATCGTCGCCTTCGCCTTCTGGGTGCTGCTCATGCTCACCGCCACCGCCAACGCCGTGAACATCACCGACGGACTCGACGGGCTGGCGGCGGGCGCCTCGGCGTTCGTCTTCGCCGCCTTCGGGATCATGACGTACTGGATCTTCCGCAACCCGGTGTTCTACGGCGAGGGACTGGCCCTCGACCTCTCGGCCCTCGACCTCGCCCGGTTCGCCATCGCCGTCTTCGCCGCCTCGCTCGGGTTCCTGTGGTGGAATGCCGCCCCCGCCCAGATCTTCATGGGCGACGTCGGCAGCCAGTCGCTCGGCGGGGCACTCGCCGCCCTCGCCCTGCTCACCAACACCGACCTGCTCCTCATCGTGCTCGGCGGCCTCTTCGTGTGGGAGACCGTCACCGTCATCCTCCAGGTCGGGGCATTCCGGCTGTTCGGCCGTCGGATCTTCTCCATGACGCCGATCCACCATGCCTTCGAGCTCCGTGGCTGGCCCGAGACGGCGATCATCGTTCGCTTCTGGATCATCGCCGCCATCTGCGTGGCGGTCGGACTCGGCATCTTCTACGCCGACTTCGTCGTCAACTCCGGGGGTGCCCTGTGACGACGCTCGTGCTCGGGGCGGGGGTGAGCGGGCTCGGCGTCGCCCGGTTGCTCCGCCGCCTCGACCGCCCGTTCGAGGTGTACGACGAGCGGGCCACCGGGGAGCTCGCCGGGGTGCCGATCACCAGCGGCCCCTGGGATCCCGCCTACCTGATCGGCATCGACCAGGTCGTGACGAGCCCCGGGTTCGCGGAGACCTCCGACCCGATCCGCCACGCCATCGCCGAGGGGATCGAGGTCCGTTCCGAGCTCGACCTGGCGGCATCGTTCGTGACCGGCCGGGTGGTGGCGGTCACCGGCACGAACGGCAAGACGACGACGACCGAGTTGATCCATGCGATGTGTGGCGCCAGTGGCCTCGTCGCCGATGCCGCCGGCAACATCGGGACCGCCCTCAGCGACCTCGCCGAGGCAGGGACCGAGCGCGACGTGGCCGTGGTCGAGGCGTCGTCCTTCCAGCTCCGGTTCGCCGAGACGTTCCACCCCGACGTGGCGGTCGTGCTCGGCATCGACGTCGACCACCTCGACTGGCACGGTGACGTGGCGGCCTACGTTGCCGCCAAGGCGCGGATCACCGAGCACCAGGGCCCCGGCGACGTCATCGTCCACGCCGCCGACGACGACCGGGCGGCCGCCATAGCAGCCGCCTCCGCCGCCCGACCGGTCCCGGTGTCCGGCCGGCGCCGACCGGCCGGGGGGCACGGCCCCGAGGACGGCCACCTCCGCATCGGCCCGGTCGCCGTCCCGATCGAGGATCTGGCGGTCGCCGACGAGGCCTACCTGGTGGACCTCGCCGCGGCCGGTGCCGCCGCCCTGGCGGTCGGAGCCACGGCCGAGGGCGTCGAGACGGTGGTCCGACGCTTCCACCCCGGTCCCCATCGCCGGGCGGTGGTGGCCACCGCCGACGGCGTCACCTGGGTCGACGACTCGAAGGCCACCAACCCCCACGCCGCCGCCGCCTCCATCGCCGCCTTCGACCGGGTGGTGCTCGTCGCCGGTGGCCGGAACAAGGGACTCGACCTGGCCCCGATCGTCGACGCCGACCACCTCGTCGCCGTGCTGGCGGTGGGGGAGGCCGCCGGCGAGCTCGAGGCCCTGGCCCCGGACCTGGTCACCGATGTCGGGACCATCCCCGCCGCCGTCGCTCGTGCCGCGGAAATCGCCCGCCAGGGCGATACGGTGCTCCTGGCGCCGGGATGTGCCTCGTTCGACCAGTTCCCGTCGTACGCGGCACGGGGCGAAGCATTCGCCGCCGCCGTCGCCGAGCAGGTGGGCCAGCGGGAGGAGGCGGTGTGACGAGCGTGGCATCGATCGCGCGGGTGCGGGCGGACAGCCGCGCCGCCGCCGAGAACACCGAGGTGAACACCCGACTGCGCATCTTCCTCAAGGCGATCGTCGGCATGCTCGCCGTCATCGGGGTCGGTGCCACCATCTCGGCCTCGTCCGTCGATGCCGCCAGCGACGGACTCGACTTCTGGTTCTACGGGCTTCGTCAGGCGGCCTTCCTCGGGATCGGTGTCATCGTCATGGCCGTCGCCGCCCGCATTCCCCACGACTGGTACCGACGCCTTGCCCTCCCCATCTGGCTCGTCGCAACGGGGGCCCTCGTGGCGACACTGGCGATCGGCACGGTTCGTGGTGGTGCCCGCCGCTGGATCGAGCTCGGCCCGATCGACGTCCAGGCCTCGGAGGTCATGAAGTTCGCCGTCATCGTGGCGTTGGCGGCGGTCTTCGCCCGCAAGGAATCGAGCGGTCTCCTCGACCGGCCCGGCCACTTCTTCACCCCCGTGCTGGTCTTCGTGGGAGTGGCGGCAGGGCTCGTCATGCTCCAGCCCGACCTCGGCACCACGCTCGTCATCGGCATGTGCGCCTTCGGCGTGATCCTCGCGAGCCGCGCCAAGCTCGCCCATGTCGCCGGCCTGCTCGGCATCGCCGGCCTGCTCGGGGCGGTGGCGGCCGTGGTGGCGCCGTACCGGTTCGCCCGCGTCCAGGCCTGGCTCGACCCCGCCGCCGACCCCGCCGGGGTCTCCTACCACCTCAACCAGTCGCTGGCGGCCCTCGGCTCGGGCGGACCGCTCGGGGTCGGGATCGGCGAGAGCGCCTTCCGCTGGGACTACCTGCCCAACGCCCACACCGACTTCATCTTCTCGATCATCGGCGAGGAGCTCGGCTTCGCCGGGACGGTGTTCGTGGTCGCCCTGTTCGCCGGCCTCACGGTGATCGGGGTCACCATCGCCGTCCGTGCCCCCGATCGTTTCTCGTCGATGCTGGCGGCGGGCCTCACCGCCTGGATCTCGCTGCAGGCCTTCGTCAACATCGGGGGCGTGACGGGCCTGCTCCCCATCACCGGCATGACGCTCCCGTTCGTCTCCTACGGTGGCTCCTCGCTCCTCGTCGTCATGGGCGCCGTCGGCGTGCTCCTCGGGATCGCCGGGCGGGGGCGCGCGGGGGCGGTATGACGATCGCCATCGCCGCAGCCGGCACCGGCGGGCACGTGTTCCCCGCCCTGGCCGTGGCCGAGGCGCTCGGCGACCACCCCCTCGTCTTCTTCGGCGGCGACCGTTTCGAGGCCACGGCCGTGCCCGCCGCCGGCCACGAGTTCGTCTCGGTCGAGGTGCGCGGCCTCGAGCGGTCGCTCACGCCTCGCAACCTCGGGCTGCCGCTCGTCGTCCGACGCGCCGCTGCCGCCATCGCCGACGAGTTCCGCCGTCGCGACGTGACGGCGCTCCTGGCCACCGGTGGGTATGTCACGGTCCCCGCCGCCCTCGCCGCCCGACGGCTCGGGATCCCCTACTGGTTGGCCGAGCAGAACGCCCATGCCGGGCTCGCCAACCGCCTCATGGGGCGCTGGGCGGAGGTCACCTTCACCTCGTTCGCCGAGACGGTGGGGGCCGTCCGGCCCCGCCACGTCGGCAATCCCGTCCGGGCCGCCATCGCTCGCCTGGACCGGGCGGACCGCCGCCCGGGCGCCCTCGAGCGCTACGGGCTCGACTCGGGCGTGGCGACGCTCGGCATCGTCGGCGGGTCGCTCGGGTCGGGACCGATCAACGACGCCGCCCTCGCCGCCCTGGGCGACTGGTCCGACCCGCCGCTGCAGGTGCTGCACCTCGCCGGTCGCCGATTCGCCGACGCCGTCGCCGATCGGGTGGCGTCCGCCACGCCGCGCTGGGTGGTCGTCGGGTTCGAGGACCGCATGGAGGAGTTCTTCGCCGCCATAGACGTCGTGTTGAGCCGGGCTTCGGGAATGGTGGCCGAACTGACCGCCACCGCCACCCCGGCGATCGTGGTGCCCGGCGCCTACGGGTCCAAGGGTCACCAGGACGCCTCCGCGGCGGTGCTCGGGGAGGTCGGGGCGGCCGTCGTCCTCGCCGAGGACGACCTGGCCGCCACGTTGGGCCCCACGGTCCGGGACCTGGTCTGCGACCCGCCCCGTCTGGCCGCCATGGCCGAGGCGGCGCGGGGCCTCGGTCGACCCGACGCCGCCTCCGACATCGCCCGGGAGTTGCTGCATGCTGCTGGCTGACCACCCCCGCATCCACGTGATCGGCGCCGGCGGTGCCGGCATGTCGGGCCTTGCCCGCCTGCTCGCCCAGTCCGGGCACCTCGTCTCGGGCTCCGACCTGGTCGCCGGGCGCCCGCTCCTCGATCTGGAGGAACTGGGCGTCGCGGTGTGGGAGGGCCATCGCCCCGAGGCCGTGTCCGGCGTCGACCTGGTGGTTGCCTCCTCGGCGGTGCCCGACCACGACCCCGAGTTGGTGGCCGCTCTCGAGGCGGGAGTGGAGGCGTGGGCCCGCCCGCAGCTGCTGGACCGCATCACCGGGTCCATGCGAACCCTCGGCGCCACCGGCACCCACGGCAAGACCACGACCTCCGCGCTGATGGTGGCCGCCCTGGACGGCGCGGGGGTCGACCCGTCCTTCGTGGTGGGCGGCCAACTCGTCGGCCACGGCACCAACGCCGCCTACCGGGACCCGGACTTGTTGGTGCTCGAGGCCGACGAGGCGTTCGGCACCTTCCTCGACCTCCGCCTCGACGGCCTCGTCGTCACCAACGTCGAGGTGGACCACCTCGAGCACTACGGCACGGCCGACGCGATGGAGGACGCCTTCGTGCGGGTCATGCGCGACGTCGACGGGCCGGTGGTGGCCTGTGTCGACGACCCGGGTGCCGAGCGCGCCCTCGCCCGGGCGGGCGGCATCGGGTACGGGATGTCGCCACGGGCCGAGTGGCGGATCGTCGACCTCGAGACCGGACCGCTCGACGTCCGCTTCGAGCTCCTCCATCGCGACGACCGGATCCCGGTGCGCGTCGGCCGGCCCGGGGTCCACGTCGCCCGCAACGCCGCGGGCGCCCTGGCCCTCCTCGCCGAGGCCGGGTTCGACCCGGTGCCCGCCGCCGCCGCCCTGGCCGACTTCGCCGGCGTCGCCCGTCGCTACCACCTTCGCGGCCGGGTGGCCGGCGTCACCCTCATCGACGACTACGCCCACCACCCGACCGAGGTGCTCGCCACCCTGCGGACGGCCCGGTTGGGCCAGTGGCGACGGGTCTGGGCCGTCTTCCAACCCCACCTGTACAGCCGCACCCGGGCACTCGCCAACGAGTTCGGGCAGGCGTTCGCCGACGCCGACGAGCTCGTGGTCACCGACGTCTACGGCTCCCGGGAGGCGCCGGTCCCCGGCGTCACCGGCCGCCTCGTCGCCGATGCCGCCCGGGCCCGGACCGACGCGCGGGTCCGCTACATCCCCCACATGGCCGAGGTGCCCGCCGCGATCGTCGACGAGCTCGCCCCCGGGGACCTCGTGCTCACCCTCGGGGCCGGGGACATCACCGTGCTCCCCGACGAGCTGGCCCGCGTCCTCGCGGAGCGATCATGAGCAACCCCGCCGCCATCGACCACCCCGGCGTCCGCCGCGACGTCCCACTGGCCCCGTTCACGACCTACAAGCGGGGCGGTCCCGCCCGGTGGTTCCTCGAGGTGGCGACGGCGGCCGACCTCGACGGCTTGGTGGTGCCCGAGGACGTGCCGATCCTGGTCCTCGGCCGCGGCTCGAACCTCGTGGTCGCGGAGGCCGGATTCGACGGCCTCGTCCTGCGGCTCGGCGCCGACTTCGCCCGCATCGAGGTCGAGCCCGACGGCACGGTCGTGGCGGGGGGCGCCGCCCCCCTCCCGAAGGTGGCCCGGGCGGCGGCGGCGGCCGGGCGGGGCGGACTGGCCTGGCTGGTCGGGGTTCCGGGGTCGATCGGCGGCGCGGTGGCCATGAACGCCGGCTGCTTCGGGGCCGACACCGCCGAGACCCTCCGCTGGGCCGAGATCGTCGACCTCCGGACGGGTGTCCGTCGCCGGGCCACTCCCGCCGACCTCGACCACGGCTACCGGCACTCGAATCTGGCGGCCGACGAGCTGGTCACCGAGGCCGCCTTCGCGACGACGCCGTCGACCCGGGAGGCCGAGGAGGCCGCGATGCGGGAGGTCACCCGCTGGCGGCGCGACCACCAGCCGGGAGGCACCCACAACGCGGGCTCCGTCTTCAAGAACCCACCCGGCGACGCCGCCGGGCGGATCATCGACGAACTCGGGCTCAAGGGGCTGTCGATCGGGGGGGCCTCCGTGTCCGAACGGCATGCGAACTTCATCGTGGCGGCCGACGCCGCCACCGCCGACGACGTCCACGCCCTCATGTGCGAGGTGCGGGACCGGGTGGCGACCGCGACCGGGATCGAGTTGGTGCCCGAGATTCGTTTCGTGGGGTTCGCCGACGCCGCCCCCGGGGGGCGACGATGACCGAGATCGACCCGAGGATCGCCCGACGACGGACCGAGATCCGGGAGTCGGCCGCCTCCGGGCAGCTGCGGCGGGTGCTGGTGGCGCTCTCGGTGGTCGCCGTCGCGGTGCTGGCGGTGTGGATCGCCCAACTGCCTCCCTTCGCCGCCGACGTGGTCGACGTCACCGGGGCGGAGCGAGCCGATGTCGACGCCGTGGTGTCCCCGGTGGTCGGCGACCCGATCGTCTTCCTCGTCCATCGACGAGCCGGGCTCGAGGAGGCCCTCGAGGCCCAGCCGTGGGTCGCGGAGGCCACCGTCTCGTTGCGCTTCCCCGACACGATCGCGATCGAGTTGGTCGAGCGGCGGCCGGTGCTGACCGTCCGGTCGGCCGGCCGGGCGATGGTGGTCGCCGACGATGGGATCGTGGTTGCCGAGGTCGCCGACCCGACGCTCCCCGCGGTCGAGCTCTCGGGAGTCGTGCCGACGCCGCCCGGGGAGCCGGCGGCCGATGTCCGAGCCGTCGGCCTCGCCGCGTTCGTCGGCGTTCTCGACCCCTCGTTGGTCGCCGACGGCACGCTCGAGGAGGTCGACGGCGAGTTGTGGTTCCGGGTGGGGGGCGTGGACGTGCGCCTCGGTCGAGCCGTCGACATGACGGCCAAGGCCGTCGCCCTGGAGGCGTTGTGGTCAGAGGACCTGCCGTCGGGGGCCACCGTCCAGCTGGTCAGCGCCCGCCGACCGGCGGTACGCCTGCCGCCGGAGGCACCACCCGCCGTCGACGCCGAGGTGGCGCCGTGAACGTCGCCCGCCCGGTGATACCGGGGATGTCGGTACCCCTGGGGTATGCTCCGGCAACGGATCGTCTACCGCGAGAGGCAGCCGCATGACGCGTCACTCCGCCCCCCAGAACTACCTCGCCGTGATCAAGGTCGTCGGCGTGGGTGGTGGTGGCGTGAACGCCGTGAACCGCATGATCGAGTCCGGGATCCGCGGCGTGGAGTTCATCGCCATCAACACCGATGCCCAGGCGCTCCTCATGTCGGACGCGGACATCAAGCTCGACCTCGGCCGGGAGATCACCCGGGGTCTCGGCGCCGGCGCCAACCCCGAGGTCGGCCAGGCCGCCGCCGAGGCGCATCGCGAGGAGCTCGAGGAGGTCCTGCGCGGCGCCGACATGGTCTTCGTGACCGCCGGCGAGGGTGGCGGCACCGGCACCGGCGGCGCCCCCGTCGTGGCCGAGATCTCCAAGAGCCTCGGGGCGTTGACGGTCGGCGTCGTGACTCGTCCCTTCGGTTTCGAGGGCCGGCGACGCAGTCTCCAGGCCGAGCAGGGCATCCAGAACCTGCGCGATTCGGTCGACACGCTCATCGTCATCCCGAACAACCGGCTCCTCGAGCTGGCCGACGCCCGGATGCCGATCGTCGATGCGTTCCGGATGGCCGACGAGGTCCTGACGGCCGGGGTGGGCGGCATCACCGACCTCATCACGACCCCCGGCCTCATCAACGTGGACTTTGCCGACGTCAAGACCGTCATGGGTGAGGCCGGATCGGCAGTGCTCGGCATCGGCAAGGCGAGTGGTGACGACCGGGCCTCCCAGGCGGCCGCCCGAGCGACCGCCAGCCCGCTGCTCGAGACATCGATGGAGGGCGCCCGGGGCGTGCTGCTCTCGATCTCCGGTCCGTCCACGATGTCCCTCCACGAGGTCAACGAGGCGGCTTCGGTGGTCAACGAGCACTGCGACCCGGAAGCCCAGATCATCTTCGGGGCCGTCATCGACGACTCGCTCGGCGAGGACCTCAAGGTGACGGTCATCGCAGCCGGCCTCGAGGGCGGCCGTCGCCGCCGCTCGGGTGGCGCCGGCGGCTCCACCTCGTCGATCGGGTCCAGCGGGTCCGCGGACGACGACCTCGGCATCCCCAGCTTCGTCCAGGGCTGACCGGGACCGGTCCCCGATGGCCGCGGTCGGCGTGGCGTTCTCCGATGCGGGCGACGGCGACCTGCGCGACCCGGCCGATCGCGAGCGGTTCTCCCGAAACCTCGGCATCCCCACCGACTGGGCGGTCGCCCGCCAGGTCCACGGTCGACGGGTGCTCACCGTGGCGGGGCCCGGCCACGCCGGTGACGCCGACGGACTCGTGACCACCGTCCCCGACCTGCCCGTGGCCGTGTTCACGGCCGACTGCCTCGGCGTCGTCGCCCACGGCCGGGGCGTGGTGGCGGTGGCCCACGCCGGCTGGCGGGGGTTGGCGGCCGGGGTGCTGGAAGCGATGGTCTCGGCGATGGCCGGGCTCGGCGGGCCGCCCGAGGTGGTCGACGTCGGTCCGTCGATCGGGCCGTGCTGTTACGAGGTCGGGTCGGAGGTGGTCGCCGCCATCGCCCACCCGGCGACGACCACCTGGGGATCACCCTCGGTCGACCTGCGGGCAGCGGCGATCGAGCGACTGGGCGCCGTCGCCCCGGAGGCGGACGTCCGCCTCGACGACCGGTGCACCCGCTGCAGCGAGGGCCTGCACTCCCACCGCGCCTCGGGGACGTCCCACCGCCTCGGCGCGGTCGGATGGCGGTCGTGACGGTCGCCGAGCGCCTGGCATCGGTCCGGGAGCGGATGGCGGCGGCTGCCGCCCGGGCTGGACGGTCACCCGACGAGGTGACGATCGTGGCCGTGTCCAAGGCCCAGCCCGACGACCGGGTTCGCGCCGCCTACGAGGCTGGTCATCGGACCTTCGGGGAGAACCGTGCCGAGGGCCTGGTCGACCACGTCGACCTGTTGCCGGGCGACGTCGCCTGGCACTTCGTCGGGCGATTGCAGAGCAACAAGGCCCGGGTGGTTCGGCCTCGGATCGCAGCACTGCACTCCCTGGATCGGCCGTCGCTGGCGGAGGCCTGGCTCAAGGGACCGGGGTCGCCGCCTCCCGTCTACGTGCAGGTCGACCTGGCGGGCGAGCCCCAGAAGGGTGGCGTGGGAGCGGCCGACGCCGGCGCTCTCGTCGAGCGCTGCCGAGCGCTCGGCATCGAGGTCCTGGGACTGATGGTGCTCCCACCGATCGACGGCGAGCCCCGGCGCTGGTTCGCCGAACTGCGGGACTTGCGGGACCGTCTCGAGCCGTCCGTGGGCCGCCTCCCGGGCCTCAGCATGGGCATGTCGGCCGACTTCGAGGAGGCGGTCGAAGAAGGATCAACGTTGATACGGGTGGGAACCACTATCTTTGGCCACCGTCCGCACGGCTGACGCGGGGAATACGAACGATGTCAATGTGGCGCAAGACAATGGTGTACCTGGGGCTCGTGGATGAGACCCCGCAGGAGGCGGAGGCGCCGCAGGCCGGCGCGCCCGCCTTCGGTGCCCAACCCGAGCCCTATCCCCAGCCCCAGCCGCTTGCCCCGGTGCCGGATGAACCGCCGCCCACCGCACCCCCCGAGCGCCGAGTGGTGACGAGCGGACTCGGCCAGGTCGAGGGCCGCCGGGTCGAACCACCGTCGGGCACCCGCCGTGCCCCCATCGCCCCGGTGCGCGACGTCGAGGCGTCGGCCGAGGGTGCCACCGTCCGACCGGTCCAGTCGCTCGACCGACAGGCAGAGGTCATCGAGCCCTTCACCTTCGAGGACGCCAAGCAACTCGCCGACCACATCCGCGAACGCACACCGGTCGTGCTCAACCTCCGCGACGTCGACCCCGACCTCGTCCGCCGCATCATCGACTTCTCCACCGGCCTGACCTACGCCCTCGACGGGTCGATGCGCAAGATCGGCACGGCCGTCATCCTCGTCCTCCCGCCGCGCGTGACGCTCGGCCGGGAGGAGAAGCGTCGCCTGGCGTCCCTGGGGCTGTACGAGCTCGAGATCGAAGCCCGGTGAGCCTCACCGGCATCCTGGGGACGATCCTCGAGCTGTACGGCTGGGTGATCCTCGCCGCCATCCTCCTGTCGTGGTTCCAGGTCCCGTCCGACCACCCCGTGGGTGCGATCAAGCGTGGGCTGGCCGCCGTGACCGAGCCGCTGCTGCGCCCGATCCGCCGGGTGCTGCCGCCGGTCCGCATCGGCGGAGCGGGCCTCGACCTCTCCCCGCTGGTCCTGCTCCTGGCCGTACGCCTGGCCGCCAGTTTCCTGACCTGAGGAGGTACTCGTGCCGTTGAGCCCCAAGGACGTCGAGCAGAAGACCTTCAACGCCTCGTTCCGGGGGTACGCCGAGGACGAGGTCGATTCCTTCCTCGAGGAGATCATCGCCTCCATCGAGGAGTACCAGCAGATGGTCCGAGAGCGCGACGCCAAGATCGCCGAGCTGGAGGCGGGCTTGGTCATGGCCCCGATCGCCCCGGCCCCCAAGGCGGTCCCCGAGCCGGAACCGGAGTTGGAACCAGAACCGGAACCGGAACCGGCGCCTCCGCCGCCCGCCCCGGTATCGATCGTCGACGAGTCGGCGGTCTCGCGGGCACTCATCGTCGCACAACGGACGGCCGACGAGTTGGTCGACGAGGCGAACCGGGAGGCCGAGGAGATCCTCGAGCAGGCGCGTCGCCAGGCCAGGGAGCTCGAGGAGGCGGATGCCGAGCATCGCGAGGCGCTGATGGACGGGTACCGACGGCTCCGTGGCGAGCTGGCGACCCTGCGCAATCGCATGGGCGACTCGTTCAGCACCACCGAGGCCACCTTCAAGTCGCTCGAGGTGGAGATCGACGAGTTCCTCGCCCGCGACGTTCCCGATCGAGCCCCCAACCCGAGCGAGGTGGGGGAGATCGCCGCCGAGGCGGAGAACTCCGCGACGGAGACGTCCGAGCGGCGGCCCTGGGAGCGGGGCTGAGCGCCGCCGACGACAGCGCGGTAGCTCGGTTCCTCAGTAGCTCGGAACGTCGGACTCAGGCTCGGTTCACCGTGAGGGTGACCGGGTGGCCCACCAGGTCGACCTCGGTGCCGGCGCCATCCTCTTCGATCGACACCGCGAGCACCTCACCCGCGATGAGGTCGGCATGGGCTGCGAAGGCGGATCGCACGGCCGGGTCCGACGACGACCAGTGGACCCGAACCCGGTCGGTGACGTCGAGTGCCGTCTCCCGGCGCAGGCGCTGGAGGGCGGCGACGAGCTCGCGGGCGACCCCCTCGACGATCAAGGCGTCGTCGAGTTCCGTGTCGATGGCGACACTGAGGTCCCGGCCGGTGGCCACGACGATCTCGCCTCGGGGCTCGCGGCTCACGACGACGTCGTCGGCGCCGATCTCGTGGCCGGCCACGGTCACCGTCCCACCGTCCAGCAGCGCCGTGATGGCAGCGCCGTCCAGCTCGGCGAGCTCGGCGGCCACCGCCTTCACGTCGGCGCCGAGGCGGGGGCCGAGCACCTTGAAGTCCGGCTTGCAGGTGAGGTCGACGACGGCGGCCTCGTCGGCGGAGACGACCACGGTCCCGACGTTGAGTTCCTCGGCGATGAGGTCGACATGGCCCTCGACCGCCCGGCGGACCGCCGGATCGGCGGTGAGCACCGTCAACCGGCCGAGCGGCTGGCGGACCCGCAGCTCGTGGGTCTTGCGCAGCCCGTGCCCGAGCCGGACGACCTCGCGGACGCTGCGCATGGCGGACTCGAGGTCGGGGTCGATCATCGACGTGTCGGGCTCCGGCCAGTCGGCGAGGTGCACCGAGTCGGCGGCATCGGGATCGTGGGCGACCACGAGGCCCTGGTACAGCTGCTCGGTGACGAAGGGCAGGACGGGCGCCAGCACCTGTGAGAAGGTGACGAGCGCCTCGTAGAGGGTGGCGAATGCCGACAGCTCGTCGGGCGTCGGCTCGTCCTCGGCCCGGCTGCGCCAGAACCGGCGGCGACTCCGCCTGATGTACCAGTTGGTGAGGTCGTCGATGAAGGCCAGCGTCGGCGTGATGACGTTGTAGAGGTAGTAACCCTCCATCTCGGCGTTCACCTGGGTGATGAGGCTCTGGAGCACCGACAGCAGCCAACGGTCGAGCTCGGGGCGCTCGGCCACGGGCGGGGCCTGTCGGAGGTCCTCGAGCCGGAGCCCGTCGGCCTCGGCGTAGGTGGTGAAGAACGAGTAGGCGTTCCAGAGCGGCAGGAGCACGGTCCGGACGACGTCGCGCACCCCGTCCTCGGAGAAGCGCAACGGCTCGGCCCGCACGACCGGGGAGTCGATGAGGTAGGCACGCAGGGCGTCGGCTCCGTGGTCGGCGAGGACCACCTGGGGGTCGGGGTAGTTCTGGAGGCGCTTGCTCATCTTGCGCCCGTCCTCGGCGAGGATCATCCCGAAGACGATGCAGTTGCGGAACGGCTCGGAGTCGAAGAGCAGACCGGCCAACACGACGAGGGTGTAGAACCACCCACGGGTCTGGTCGAGGCCCTCGGAGATGAAGTTGGCGGGGAACCGCTCGCCGAACTCGTCGACGTGCTCGAACGGGTAGTGGAGTTGGGCGTAGGGCATCGCCCCCGACTCGAACCAGCAGTCGAGCACCTCGGGCACCCGGGTGGCGGTGGCGCCGCACGGCGTCGAATCCCCCTGGGGGCACGGGAACGTGACGGGGTCCACGAAGTGGCGGTGGAGGTCGTCGACCCGGGTGCCCGAGAGGGCCTCCAACTCGTCGATGCTGCCGAGGCAGGTGAAGTGGCCGTTGGGGCACTCCCAGACGGGGATGCACGAGCCCCAGTAGCGATTGCGGGAGATGGCCCAGTCCCGGGCACCCTCGAGCCACTTCCCGAACCGGTTCTCGCCCACCTTCTGGGGGACCCAGTGGATGCGCTCGTTGAGCTCGACCAGCCGGTCGCGATGGTCCTCGACCTTCACGAACCAGGTGGGGATGGCCTTGTAGATGAGTGGCGTGCTGGTCCGCCAGCAGAAGGGGTACGAGTGGCGGATGGTCCCCTCGGACAACAGCCGGCCGGACTGGCGGAGGAGGCGCAGGCGGTCCCGGTCGGCCTCCTTGACGTTCTGGCCGGCGACGTCGGGGACGTCCTCGGTGAAGCGGCCCTCTGCGTCGACCGGGTCGACGAGGACGTCGAGGCCGGCCGCCTGCAGGGCGAGGAAGTCGGCCTCGCCGTAGGCGGGCGCCATGTGGACGAGTCCCGTGCCCTCCTCGGTGGTGACGTCGTCGGAGAGGATCACCCGGAACGCCCCCCGGTCGCGCTCGTGTCCGAAGTAGTCGAAGGGCGGGTCGTAGGGCACGCCGACGAGGTCGCTGCCGGGAGCGGTGGCGACGACTTCGGCCTCGTCGCCGAGCACGTCGGCCACGAGCGTCGTGGCCACCCAGGCATGGCCGTCGTCGGTTGCCACCCGGGCGTAGGCGACGTCCTCGCCCACGGCCACGGCGAGGTTCGACGGCAGCGTCCACGGTGTCGTGGTCCAGATGAGCAGGTCGTCGCCCGTTCGGGCCGGCCCGTGGTCGTCCGTGACCGGGAGTCGGACGACGATGGAGGGGTCGTCGACCTCGCGGTAGTCGAGGTTGGCCTCGAAGTTCGACAGCGGCGTGGTGGCGCCCCACGAGTAGGGGAGCACCTTGAAGTCCTGGTAGACGAGGCCCTTGTCCCACAGCGCCTTGAAGACCCACCAGACCGACTCCATGAAGTCGAGGTCCATCGTCTTGTAGTCGTTGGCGAAGTCGACCCAGCGGCCCATCCGCTCGGTGACGATCTCCCAGTCCTCGGTGGTCTGTTGGACCATCGCCCGGCACGCCTCGTTGTACTTGTCGATGCCGAACGCATCGATCTGGCGGGGCCCGGAGATCCCCAACTCCTTCTCGACGGCCATCTCGACGGGGAGGCCGTGGGTGTCCCACCCGAACCGGCGCTCGATCCGGTGGCCGCGCATGGTCCAGTAGCGGGGGACGATGTCCTTGACGATGCCGGCGAGGATGTGCCCGTAGTGGGGGCTGCCCGAGGCGAACGGTGGGCCGTCGTAGAAGGTGTAGGCCCGGTCCTCGGGACGCTCGTCCACCGACCGTCGAAATGCCTCGATCCGCCGCCAGAGGTCGAGCACCTCCTCCTCGGCGGCGGGCAGGTCGGCTGGTGGCGTCACGCGGCGGAACGTCGGCATGGTCTCGTTGGTCGGGGCGGCGCATCGTACCGGGGGCACCGCACTGGATCGCCGTTGATTGCGGCGAGGACGCGGAGACCTGTCGTGGCGGTGCTACCTCCGACCGACGGCGCCCGATCGTTCCGTATCGTTGTGTGTCGCACCCTCCTGTGATGATGGGTGCATGGAGACGTTGGATCGGATCGAGGCGGAGCTGGCGGAGATCCAGGCCGACGAGAGTCGCCTGACCGCCCGCAAGCTGACCCTGCTGGCCGCCGCCGACGCGATGCAGGCACCGTTCATCGATGGGGCCCGCACCATGGCCGAGTGGACGGCCCGCACCCTCGACTGCGAGACCGAGACAGCCCGACGGCTGGTGCGGACCGCCCGTGGCATCCCCGAGG
>JBFLKR010000127.1:0-4566 GCA_040883295.1 Acidimicrobiia bacterium | reverse complement strand
TCATCACGCCCGACCGATGGATGGCCGACTTCGACCGCCTCGGGATCCCCGAGCCCGCCCGCTCGAAGATCCTCCTCGGCAACGCCCGGCGGCTCTTGCGGATCTAGGGGCGACATCGGGGACATACCCCATGCCCATGCAGTCCGCGGTCTGGCAGGATGGCGCCATGGCGGAGAGCGAGCACTTCCTCCCCGAGCCACAACCGTTTCCATTCGGGAACACGGGACGGCTCGTGGCCGGCGGCGGGCTGACCCTGGTGGGGGTCGCCGGACTCGCCCTCCCGGTCCTGCCCGGCTGGGCGTTCATCGTGCCGGGCCTCGGGATCATGGCCCCGGCGGTGCCGATCCTCCGGCCGATCCACCTGCGCATCCTCCGCCAGTACCGGACGTGGATCGGCGAGTACGGGCCCCACCCCGAGGAGGCCCACCACCCCGACGAGCCACACCCGCTCGAGCGTCGCCGCCGGCGCTGAGACATGGTGCCGATCACCCTCGAGGTCTGGTCCGACGTGGCTTGTCCGTGGTGCTTCATCGGCTCGAGGCACCTCGCCACCGCCCTGGACGCATCCGAGATCCCGGTCGCCGTCCGTTGGCGGGCGTTCCAACTCGACCCGACCCTGGGGTACGAGGGCGTGCCGGCCGCCGAGCGCCTGGCCGCGAAGTTCGGCGACGAGGCCGTCTATCGCTCGGCGGCCGCCCGGGTCACCGACATCGGCGCGGCCGTGGGCATCGACTTCGACACGGATTCCCAGATCGCCACGAACACCGGCAGGGCCCACCAACTGGTCGCGGCCGCCGACGAGGAGGACCTCGCAGACGAGATGGTCGCCGCCCTCTTCTCGGCGTACTTCGAGCAAGGGCGCCACATCGGGGACCCGGCCATTCTCACCGAGGTGGCCACGGCCGTCGGTCTGGATGACGCGGCGACGGTGGTCGACGACGTCCTTGCCGACCGCTGGGCCGAGAGCGTGGCCGCCGACGTCGCCGACGCAGCCGACCTCGGCATTCGAGGGGTGCCCACGTTCGTCGCCGAGCGACGGGTGGCGGTCTCCGGTGCGGTTCCACCCGAGACCCTCGGCGTGCTGTTCGAGCGGGTCCGCTAGCTGCCCGGCTCCCCGACGGCCGCGTCGGCAGAGGCCCCCGGTCCCCCACCGAGGTACTCGTCGATCGCCGCCGCCGCCCGCCGCCCGGCGGCCAGGGCGAGGATGACCGTCGCCCCGCCGCTGGTGATGTCGCCCCCGGCGTAGACGCCGGGGATGGAGGTCTCCCCCGTCTCGGCGTCGACGACCACGGTCCCCCACCTGCTCGTCTCGAGGTCGGGCGTGGCCTGGGCGAGGATCGGGTTGGGCTGGTTGCCGATGGCGATGATCGCCACGTCGCAGGGAACCTCGGCGAGGTCGCCCTCGATCGGCTCGGGGCGGGCCCGCCCCGCCTCGTCGGGCTCGCCGAGCCGCATCCGTTGGATGGTGGCCGATCGCAACCAACCGTCCTCACCGTCGAAGCGGGTCGGGGACACGAGGAACTCGAACCCCACACCCTCCTCACGGGCATGGACGACCTCCTCCCGACGGGCCGGCATCTCGGCCTCGGAGCGCCGGTAGAGGATCGTGACCGGGTCACCGCCCAGTCGCAGCGCCGTGCGGGCTGCGTCCATGGCGGTGTTCCCCCCGCCGACGACGACCACCGGACGACCCTCGAGGTCGTAGACGGGGGTGGCGGCCCCGGGGTCGTACGCCCGCATCAGGTTCACCCGGGTCAGGAACTCGTTGGCCGAGTAGACGCCGATGAGGTCCTCCCCCGGCACGCCGGGGAAACGGGGCAGGCCGGCACCGGTGCCGACGAAGATGGCGTCGTAGCCCTCGTCGCGGAACAGCTCCTCGATCGAGGTCCCGGGTCCGATGAGGACGTCGGTCTCGAACGACACCCCGAGGTCGGCGAGCCGGCCCACCTCGGCGGCCACGATGTCCTTGGGCAGCCGGAACTCGGGAATCCCGTAGATGAGCACCCCGCCGAGCTCGTGGAGGGCCTCGAACACGGTCACGTCGTGGCCGAGCCGGGCGAGGTCGCCGGCACAGGCGAGACCGGCGGGGCCGGACCCGACCACCGCCACCCGTTTGCCCGTCGGTGCCCCCCGCTCGCCGCCGGGGTCGACGTCGTGGGAGAGCGCCCAGTCGGCGACGTGGCGCTCGAGGTGGCCGATGGCGATCGGCCGCTCCTTGCGACCGAGGACGCAGGCACCCTCGCACTGGGCCTCCTGCGGACAGACCCGGCCGCAGATGGCGGGCAACGCGTTGTCGGCGGCGATGACCCGGGCGGCACCCTCGAGGTCGCCCTCGGCGACCCGGGCCACGAAGTCGTCGATGCGCACCCCCACCGGACAGCCCGCCACACAGGTGGGATTGCGGCAGTTGAGGCACCGGGACGCCTCGAGCACGGCGAGTCCGGTCGTGTAGCCGAGGTTCACCTCGTCGAACGTCTGGGCCCGCTCCTGCGGATCGCGGGCTGGCATGGCGGTGCGCTCCATCGCCATGCGCTCCCGCTTGGAGAGCTCAGGCATGCTCGGGCTCCAGTTCCGTCAGACGGCACTCCTCGAAGGGTCGATAGGCCAGGTTGCGGGTCGCCAGGAGGTCGAAGTCGACGAGGTGGGCGTCGAACTCGGGGCCGTCGACGCAGGCGAACTTCGTCTCGTCGCCGACCCGGACCCGGCAGCCGCCACACATGCCGGTGCCATCCACCATGATCGGGTTGAGGCTCGCCACCGTCGGAATGCCCCCCGGCCGGGTGAGGTCGGCGACCGCCGCCATCATGGGGATCGGGCCGACCGTGAACACGAAGTCGGCGCCGTCCCGATCCAGCACCTCGGCCAGCGCCCCCGTCACGAAACCGTGTCCACCGGCGGTGCCGTCGTCGGTCATGACCGTGGCCTCGTCGCAGATCCTCCGGAAGTCGTCGACCAGCACGAGGGCGTCGGCCGTCCGGGCGCCGACGATGGCATGGGTGTGGTTGCCCGCCTCGGCAAGGGCTCGGGCCACCGGCAGCACGATCGCCGCCCCCACCCCGCCGGCGACGAGCACGCACCGGCCGAACCGCTCGATGTCGGTGGGGCGCCCGAGCGGGCCGAGGACGTCGGCGAGGTGGTCGCCGACCCCGAGCACCCCGAGGTGCCTCGTCGCTGCCCCGACCAACTGCACCACGAGGGTGATCGTGCCGGCCTCGGGATCCCGGTCGGCGACGGTGAGGGGGATCCGCTCGTCGTCGTCGGTCACCCGGACGATGACGAACTGCCCCGGGTGGGCATGCTGGGCGACGCGGGGGGCGTCGACGACGCAGCGGACGACGTCCTCGGCGACCGTGGACAGCTCCCGAATCGTGAAACGATCGTCCACGCCGGCGAGCCTACGCCGATGGGGGGCGGACCCCTCCGGGGTGTCGGGTGACGCGATCAGCCGGGACGACCGCGATGGGGTGCTGTTCGCTCGGTGGCGATCGCCTACCCGGCGGCCCCGGTGAACGCCAGGATGTTGAGAGCCGCCGCGCCTGCCCAGAACGCCGCGAAGACGACGCCCACGTGCTTGCCGTGCCGCGAGACCCGGGGGTGGCGCCCCAGGAACCCGACCCCGGCGTGGTTGGCATTCACGAGCGCGAACAACACGGACATCACGGCGAGCAGGAGGTGCAGCGGCGTGCGGTCGTCCAGCGGGAGGCCGAGTGCGTAGACGACGCCCACGATCACCGACAGGAAGGCGATCCCGCCCTGCCGCTGCTCGAACAGCATCAGGAAGACGTAGTCCTCCGCCGCGACACGCTTGCCGGTCGGTGCAGCCTCCCGCGCGGCGTCGAGCATGGTGAGCTGGTCGTCGTAGGTCAGCGCCGTCTCGGCTCGCGGCAGGCCGGGCCCGAACAGCGGGAGAACGAGGTTGACGACCCAACGAGAGAGCATCGGCGACACCACCTCAGCGCCATGGACGAGGCCGGGAGCGAGACACAGGAGCAGCCCGAGCGTGGAGATCAGCGATTCGTTCATGCGGGCAACGTAAGCTGTGTGGGGAATATCAACAATTCCCTTACAAGGAATACCGATGACTCATCCGGACGGTTTCGGTCGCGCCCTCCGCTCGGTGCGTGGTGAACTCGGGCTCACCCAGGAGGCCGTTGCCCACGCCGTCGGCACGACCCAGCGCCATCTGTCGTTCCTCGAGACCGGACGTTCGTCACCGACGCGGGCCATGCTCGGCCGGTTGGTCTCGGCCCTCGAGCTGACGGCCGCGCAACGGGCGACGCTCTTCGATGCGTCGGGCTTCCGCAATCCCTACCCGACACGCACCCTGGCGGACGCCGACCTCCAGGCCACCCTCGACCTCATGGCAAGCCAGGTGCTTCGCCACTGGCCGTTCCCTGCCTTCATCGTCGACCGAGACTGGAACTTCCTGCGCGCCAACGACCCCGCGAGCCGGATGATCGCGACGTTCGGCGGCGTGACCAACATGCACACCCTGTTCCTGTCCCCCGACTTCCGGGCGGTCGTCACCAACTGGGAGCAGGCGAGTGGCAGCTTCTACACCCGCAT
>JBFLKR010000126.1:0-8117 GCA_040883295.1 Acidimicrobiia bacterium | reverse complement strand
GTGCGCGGGTCGTCGACACCCGGGGCCCCCACGAGCGCCCCCGCCATCAACGCCAGTGCCGCCGAGAGGAGAAAGCGCGGCGGCACCCGATCGATGAGGTAGCCGGTGACGAGCCCCGATCCGGCGAGGACGAAGCCGAAGGGCACGAAGAGCGAGGCGGCCACGTCACGCTCGAGCCCGTTGGCGGCCATGATCGAGAAGTGGTGGAACACGAGCGCCGTCCCGAGGGCGGCGGTGAGGAAACCACCGGTGGCGTAGAGCCAGAAGGTGAGCGTCCGCCGCGCCTGGGCGAGTTCGTAGTCGACCTCGACCACCGGCTCGACGGTCGACCGAGTCGCCCCGTCGGGTTGGAGGCCGTAGACCTCTGGTCGATCCCGGAAGAAGGCCCACCCGACCGGGATCATGACGGCGGCCACCACCGCCCCGGCCACGACGTAGGACCAGCGCCAGCCGATGGCGTCGACGAGTTGCTGGAACCGGGGAGGGACGAGGGCGGTTGCGATGGCGAACCCGAAGCCGGCCAGGCCCATCGCGAGGCCACGTCGTCGGACGAACCAGATGTTGATGGCATGGACGCTGACGAGCCCCAACGCCCCCTGGCCCAGGCCGCGGATGAGTGTGAAGCCCACGACGAGGCCGACCACCCCGCCGACCAGGCCAAAGGCGGCACAGGCCAGGGCGAAGGCGGTGGCAACGACTGCCACCGATCGCCGCGGACCGTACCGGTCGATGCGTCGCCCCACCGCCGCCAACCACAGCGAGCCGGCGAGGGTGCCGGCCGTGTAGGTCGCCGAGACCACGGAGCGACCGAGGCCGAGCTCGTCGATGATCGGGTCGAGGACGACCGAGACCCCGATGGTCTGGCCGGGGATCGTCATGGTGAGGCCGACCGTCGCCGCGGCGAGGACCACCCACCCATAGTGGATGGGACTGGCGGCGACCATCCTGCTCCCGGAGGCCGCGCCGAGGCGGCGACTCACGAACTCCCGATCCGTTCGAGCACGAGGTCGGGATGGTCCCTGCGGGCGGCGGCGAGCCGGTGCTCGGTGGCGAAGAGTGCCACCTGCGAACCATCGCGGCGCCCGGCAACCAACACACCCGTCCGATTGGCGAGTCGCTCGGCGCCGTCCCGGTCGGTGCGACGCGCCACCGTGAACGACAGGGGCTCGAGGACGATCTCCGCCCCGAACTCGCCCGCCATCCGGTGGGCGGCGACCTCGAACTGCATCCGGCCGACGGCGGCGAGGATCGGCTCACGATCCCCCGCGTCGGCCGTGCGCAGGACCTGCACGACGCCCTCCTCGTCCAGTTGCTCGATGCCGCGGCGGAACTGCTTCGACCGGGAGGTCTCGGCGGCCCGCGCGGTGGCGAAGAGCTCGGGAGCGAACGCCGGGAGTCCGGGGAACTCGACCCCCCCGTCCTCGCTCAGGGTGTCGCCGATGAGGAGGTCGGTGGCGTTGACCAGCGCCACCACGTCGCCGGGCACCGCCTCGTCGACCGTCTCCCGGTCACGACCGAAGACCGAGTGGGCGAAGCGGGTCGTCAGCGTCCTCCCGGTGCGTCGGTTGACGAGCGACATGCCCCGCCGGAAGACCCCCGACGCGATGCGAACGAAGGCCACCCGGTCGCGGTGTCGGGGGTCCAGGTTGGCCTGGACCTTGAAGACCTGGCCCGTGACCTGCCCGCCGAGCCGCACTTCGCCTCCCCCGACCGACTGCCAGGCCGACGGAGCCGGGGCGAGGTCGACGACCGCGTCGAGGAGCAGCCGCACACCGAAGTTCCACAGGGCCGAACCGAAGAACACGGGCGTCGCGGTCCCGGCGAGGAACCCGTCGAGCGCATGGTCGGCCTCGACGGCCGACAGGAGGTCCAGCTCGTCCCAGGCGGTCGACCGGTGCTCCTGGTCGTCGCCGCGGCGTCGGATCGGGGTGCTCAGCTCGTCGCCGATCGACCCGCCGTGGGGGGTTCGCTCGAACTCCCAGAGGTGCCCGCTTCGCCGGTCGACCACCCCTTCGAAGGTCGGTCCCGAGCCGACCGGCCAGGTGATCGGCGTCGCGTCGAGCCCGAGGGTCGCCTCGATGTCGTCGAGGAGCGCGAGGGGCGGCAGCGACGGGCGGTCGCACTTGTTCACGAACGTGAGGAGCGGCAGCCGTCGATCCCGGGCGACCTCGAAGAGCTTGCGGGTCTGGGATTGGATGCCCCGGGCCGCGTCGAGGACGATCACCACCGAGTCCACCGCCGAGAGCACCCGATAGGTGTCCTCGGAGAAGTCCCGGTGACCCGGCGTGTCCAGCAGGTTCAGGACGACGCCGTCGTGTTCGAACTGGACGGCCGTCGACGTGATCGAGATGCCGCGGGTTCGCTCGAGGTCCATCCAGTCCGAGGTCACCTCGCGTTGGCGTCCGCCACGGGCGCGGACCGCACCCGCCGTCTCGATCGCCCCGGCGTAGAGGAGGAACTTCTCCGTCAGCGTCGTCTTGCCGGCGTCGGGGTGGGAGATGATGGCGAACGTGCGACGAGGGGCCGGCCCCGACGACGGGGCGGACGACACGCGAGAGGAGGCGGACGAGACGGAGGGCATGGGACGTCGGCGATGGCCGACGTCGGTCACCCTAGGGACGACGGTTCGGCTATTCGACCCAGCCGAACGTCGCCTCGACCGCCTTGTGCCACTGGGCAACCAGCCGGTCCCGCTCCTCGGGGGCCATCGACGGTTCCCACACCGTGTCCTCGGCCCAGCGGGCCCGGATCTCGTCGGTGGAGGCCCACACCCCGGTGCCGAGCCCGGCGGCGTATGCCGCGCCGAGGGCGGTCGTCTCGGTGATCTTGGGACGGACGACCGGCACGCCGAGGACGTCGGCCTGGAACTGCATGAGCAACTCGTTGCGCACCATGCCGCCGTCGACCTTGAGCGACGTCAGCTCCACGCCCGAATCCGACGCCATCGCCTCGGCGACGTCGACGGCCTGGTAGGCGACCGCCTCGAGGGACGCCCGGGCGATGTGGGCCTTGGTCGCATAGCCCGTGAGACCGGCGATCACGCCCCGGGCATCGTCGCGCCACCACGGGGCGAACAGGCCCGAGAAGGCCGGGACCACGAAGACGCCGCCGTTGTCGTCGACCTCGCCGGCCAGGTCCTCCACCTCGGGTGCCGAGTCGATGAGACCCAGGTTGTCGCGCAGCCACTGGATGAGGCTGCCGGCCACGGCGATCGAGCCCTCCAGGGCGTACACCGGAGCGGACTCGCCCAACTGGTAGGCCACGGTGGTCAGGAGCCCGGCCTCGGATGGGATGGGCTCGGTGCCGGTGTTGAGGAGCATGAAGCAGCCGGTCCCGTAGGTGTTCTTCGCCTCCCCCACCTCGGTGCACGCCTGCCCGAAGAGCGCCGCCTGCTGGTCGCCGAGGATCCCGGCGATGGGGGCGCCGGCGAGGACCCCGACCCCCTCCCCATAGACCTCCGACGAGGATCGGATCTCGGGCAGCGCCTCGATCGGGACGCCGATGGCCTCGCACAGGTCGGGCGACCAGGCGTGCGAGCGGATGTCCATCAGCATGGTCCGGGAGGCATTGGTGACGTCGGTGATGTGGACACCACCGTCGGGACCCCCGGTGAGGTTCCAGACCAACCACGAGTCGATGGTGCCGACGGCCAGGGTCCCGGCGGCGGCCTTGCGGGCCACCACCTCGTCGTGGTCGAGCAGCCAGCGGACCTTCGGCCCCGAGAAGTAGGTGGCGAGGGGGAGGCCGGTCTCGGTCTTGAACCTGTCGGCGCCGACCTCGCCGCCGAGCTCCCGGCAGAGGGCGTCGGTGCGGGTGTCCTGCCACACGATCGCGTTCCCGATCGGCCGACCGGTCTCCCGGTCCCAGGCAACGACCGTCTCGCGCTGGTTGGTGATCCCTACCCCGGCGAGTCGGGAGGCGGGGACCCCGGACCGGTCGAGCGCCTCGGCGATCACCTGCCGGGTCCGCTCCATGATCTCGGCGGGGTCGTGTTCCACCCAACCGGGGCGCGGGAAGATCTGGCGATGCTCCTGCTGGCCGGTGCCGAGCACCGTCCCGTCGTCGGCGTAGACGATGCACCGGGTGGACGTGGTTCCCTGGTCGATGGCAGCGACGTACATGTGGTCGAGGCTACGCCACGGCCTTCTGACGTACTTCGGTGCTCCCGGACCGGGATCCGTCTGGAGTCCTGCAGCACCGCGTCAGCCTGCCGTCAGGCGGGCTGACGCTTCGCCGCCTCCTCCTTCGCCCGCTCGGGGTCGTCGAGCCAGGTCTCGACCACGTCGGCGGCGTCGGCCACCAACAAGTCCACCTCGTCCCACTCCTCCGGGGCGAAGCGGGCGAGCACGAAGGCGGCGGGGTCCATGCGGCCGGGTGGTCGCCCCACGCCGACCTTGAGGCGCCAGAAGGCCTCGGTACCCAGCGCCTTGGTGATCGACCGGATCCCGTTGTGCCCACCCGAGCCCCGGTCGTGGGCGACCCGGAGCCGGGCGAAGGGGAGGTCGATGTCGTCGTGGACCACGAGCACCTCGTCGAGACCGGCCCCGAAGTAGGCGGCAACCTGCTGGGTGGGCGGCCCGCATTCGTTCATGAAGGTGGTGGGCAGGGCGAGATGGACCGGGCGCTCACCGACGCGAGCGGTTGCGACCCGGACCGCGATGCCCTTCGGACCGCGGCCGATCGGAGCGCCCCAGCGGTCGGCGAGGAGCTCGACGACCTCGGCGCCGACGTTGTGTCGGGTGCCCTCGTATCGGTCGCCGGGGTTCCGGAGGCCGATGACGACGGGCACTCAGCCCTCGTCGCCCTCGGCGGGCTCCTCCGCCTCGGCGTCCTCCTCGCCGACGGTCCCGGGCTCGGTTGGCTCGGCCCCGCTGGCGGCGGCCAGCTCGGCCTCGAACGCCTCCTCGCCCATGGCGGCGGCCCGGGTGATGGTGACGGTGAGGACCGTCAGCTCGTCGTCCTCGAGGTACTCGATGCCCTCGACCTCGGGGAGCTGCGAGATGTGGATCGTGTCACCGACCTCCAGCTCGGAGGCGTCCACGACGATCTCGTTGGGGAGCTTGGAGACGACGCCACGCACGTGGACGGTCGGCCGGATCAGCTCGACGATGCCACCCTCCTTGACGCCGGGGCCCTCGCCCTCCACCCGAACGTTGATGTCGGCGTCGATCACCTGGTCGAGGTCGACGAGGACGAAGTCGACGTGGAGGATCCGGTTCTTCGTGGGATGACGGTCGATCTGGTGGGCGACGGCGGTCTCGACGGTGCCGTCGAGGTCGAGCTCGAAGATGGCGTTGCGCCCGGCCTCGGTGCTGAGCGCCAGGTCCAGCTCCCGGTGGTCGACGGCGATCGAGCGGGTGTCGGTGCCGTGGCCGTAGACGACGGCGGGCACCTTGCCTGCGGCGCGGAGGCGGCCGGCGGCGCGGGACCCGATCTCCCGACCGACGTCGGCGCGCAGGGACATGGTGGACATGGGTGGGACTCCTGGACGAGGTGGAGAGGTGATTATCGCGACAGTTCGGGCACTACGCCAGACCGGAGGGGCCTTCGACCGCCCCGGTTGAGCCGGATCGATGCCGGGTAGACCACATCTTGGTTGGTGAAGGGAGCAGATCGTGTCCGCGTTTCGACTTGGGTGCCTCGTGGCGACGGCGGTCCTCGCCCTGGCCTCGTGCGGTGACGACACGATCGTCGCCGAGGTGGACCCGGGGACCTACGCGGCGCGGGTGCCGACGTCCGAGCAGCTCGCCGCCCCCGGCGCCGGCGCGCTGCCGGCATCGTTCGGCGACCTCAGGGAGGCCGGGGCGGACAGCATCGAGATCCAGGTGGGCGACGACGAGGTCCGGGTCTCGGTCGACGGCGAGACCGTGGCGACCCGAACCGTCTCCGAGCGCGTGCAGGTGCTCGCCCAGGAGGGTGACGAGGCGTTCCTGTCCAGGATCGAGGCGGTGATCGTGCGACTTGACGGTGGACCCCTCGAGGTCGGCGGGGCCTCGTTCGACCAACCGGCCATCGTCCCGGGCCGGGCGGCCGGGACCGCCGTGGTGGCGCTGCGCAGCTGGGGCGACGGGGACCGTGTCGACCTCGGGTGCCCCGGGACCGAGCCATGCCTGCTGGCGACCGCCGGCAGCCCACCGTCGGGCTCGTACGAGTCCACCGCGCCCGACGACGTGGCCGACCCCGTCACCTCGATCGAGGTACGCGGCGAGGCCCTGGTGTTGCGCCTGGCGTCGGGGGACTCGGTCGAGGCAACTCGACCGGACGACCCCAGGCAGGCGACCACCGCGGCGTGCGGCATCACGGAGACGGCGATCTGGGAGGTGCCCGGGGAGGCCGGCCTGGGCATGGACGACCCGGTGGTGGTCGACACCTCCTGTCTCGGCGAGGCCGCCGGGTCGCACCTCACGATCATGGAGCGGGACGACATCCCGGTGCTTGCCCCGTGGGGGAACCCGGTGTGGTGCGACCGTGGCCCGATCGACGCCGCCGAGGAGGGCGCCGCGCCCAATTGTTTCGTCTTCGCCCGTCCGGAGTGACGCTGGTCCCACCCATCCGGCACCACAACTCGGCGGATCGGCCATTCTGAGGGGGATGGTCGACCCCTACGACGAAGCGCCCCGACCCGAGGACGTGCCGGTGAGCCCGGCGGCGACGGTCATGCTCGTCGAGGACCGCCCCGACCTGCGGGTGCTCATGGTGCGGCGGACCTCCCGGCTGGCCTTCGCCGGCGGGATGTGGGTGTTCCCCGGCGGTCGCGTCGACCCGGCCGACGACGACATCCGCCCACCGGATCTCGGCTTGGACGAGAGCGACGGTGCCGACCTCGGGGTCGACCGCCCCTTCGCCTTCTGGTCGGCGGCCGTGCGGGAGGTGTTCGAGGAGACGGGATTGCTCCTCGCCGTCGACGACCGGGACGACTGGGCCGAGGTGGCCGACCCCGGCGTCGACCGACGGGCACTGGCCACCGGGCGACCACTCGCCGACCTCCTCGCCGAGCGCGGCTGGCGCGTCCCCGGTCCCCGGATCCCCTACGTGGCCCAGTGGATCACACCCGTCGGCCCGCCTCGTCGCTTCGACGCCCGCTTCTTCGTGGCCTCCGCCCCACCGCACGACGAGGTGGTCCATGACGACGACGAGCTCGTCGATGCCGAATGGGTGGCGCCGGCCACGGCCCTGGCCTTCGCCGAGGACGGACGATGGGAGCTCATGGGCCCGACCCATCGGATGCTGCGGTCGCTGGCCCGCTTCGAGTCCGCCGGCGAGGCCCTCGCCGTCGCCGCCGACCCACCGCCCTTCCAGCGGGCTCGGGTCGTGTTCGGTGAGGCCGGGCGCTACGACGTCCTGCTGCCCGGCGACCCCGGCTACGAGTCGGGCACCGAGGACTTCGAACGCGGCTGGGTGCGGCTCTACCGGTAGTACTGCCTCGGCGCTAGCCGAGGCTCACGAACAGCTGCTCCACCTCGTCGGCGTCCACGCCGCCCTCGGCCATGCAGGCCTTGAGCTGGCCGGCGAGCAGCTTGACGCCCGCCCGGTCGAGGGCTCGGTTGGCGGCCGACAGCTGCTGGACGATCGACTTGCAGTCGCGGCCGTCCTCGAGCATGCGAACGATCCCGCCGATCTGCCCCTCGACCCGGCGGAGCCGGCGGATCGCTTCGAGAGTGGCGGCTTCTTCGAACTGCACCGGTCGACTCCTTCCGGGATCTGTACCCCGTAGGGTACCACGCCCCCTGCCATTTGTACCCCCGGGGGTATCTCAATATACTCCCCCGGGTATCCACCGATCCCACAGGAGACACCCATGTTCGAACGCACCCGCGACTGGCAGGCCTGGCGAGCACAGGGCGGCACGATCCTCGACGTGCGCGAGCGCTTCGAGGTGGCGATGGGCACCCTCCCCGACGCCATCCACATCCCCCTCGGCGAGTTGCCGGCCCGGCGCGCCGAGCTGCCCGATGCACCGGTGCTCGTCATCTGCCGCTCCGGCAACCGCAGCGAGCAGGCCGCCCGCTTCCTCGCCAACTGCGGCCACCGCGCCGGCAACCTCGAGGGCGGTCTGGTGGCCCTCGGACTGGCGTAGGCGCCGAAGGCGCCGGCACCAGGCACGACGGTACGTCGGT
>JBFLKR010000125.1:0-10760 GCA_040883295.1 Acidimicrobiia bacterium | reverse complement strand
CTCCAGGTGGTCGTCGGGGTGCTCGTCGTCGCCGCCGCCCTCGGCACCGCCGTGATGCGCCGGCGGTTGTCGGCAGTGCTGCTGCTCGGTGCCATCGGATATGGCGTGGCGGTGCTCTTCGTGATCCAGGGCGCGCCCGACCTCGCGTTGACCCAGGTGCTCATCGAGACCCTCTCGCTCGGTCTCTTCGTCCTGGTCCTGCGCCGCCTCCCGGTGGAGTTCCGCCAACCGACCTGGCGGTTGGGCAACGGGCTGCGGGTCGCCCTGGCCCTCGCCGTCGGGGTCTTCATGAGTGCCTTCGCGCTCATCGCCGCCGGCGGGCGGACCGGCGGGACCAACGCCGCCGACTTCCTCGAGCGGGCCAAGCCGGAGGGCGGCGGCAACAACGTCGTCAATGTGATCATCACCGACATGCGGGCCCTCGACACCCTCGGCGAGATCACGGTGATCCTCGTCGCCGCCATCGGCATCCTCTCCATGGTCGGTGGCGCGTTGGTCCGCACCACCGCCGACGATCCGGAGGAGACGTCGTGAAGCACCCCCGCTCGCTGATCCTCGACACCGTCCTCGACGGCCTCTTCCGCACGGCGTTGCTGTTCTCGTTGTTCCTGCTCTTCGAGGGCCACAACGCCCCCGGTGGCGGCTTCGTGGGAGGCCTCGTGGCCGTGGGTGCGCTCGTGCTTCGGTACGTCGCCGACGGGGTGCCGGAAGTCGACCGGGTCGTGCCGGTCGCGGCCCCGGCCGTGCTCGGGACCGGGCTCACCATCGCCATGGCCACCGCGCTCGGCGGCTACTTCTGGGCCGACGGCTTCCTCGCCAGCGCCAAGATCGAGACCGAGGTGCCGTTGCTCGGCACCCTCAAGGCCACCACGGCCCTGCCGTTCGACATCGGCGTCTACCTGATCGTGCTGGGACTCGGACTGGTGGTCGTGCGGGCGCTCGGCGCCGATACCGGCGACGGGGAGGCCGCATGATCCTCACGATGGTCGTCACGATCGGCGTGCTCTACGCCGTGGGGGTGTGGCTGCTGTTGCAGCGCAGCCTTTCGCGGATCGTGATCGGCCTCGCCGTGCTCGGCCACGGTGCCAATCTGCTGCTCCTCGCCGCCGGCGGACGGGCGGGCGACCCGCCGCTGGCTGGCGCCGACCCGGCCACCACCGCCGACCCGCTGCCCCAGGCGCTCGCCCTGACGGCCATCGTCATCACGTTCGGCGTGAGCGCCTTCCTGCTGGCCCTGGCCTACCGGAGTTGGCTGCAGCGCCACGACGACGAGGTCGAGAACGACGTCGAGGACCGGCGGATCGCGGCGCTCCACCACGCCCGGGGCGAGGAGCGCACCGATGCCGACCGAGCGGACGTCGACTCGACCGAACGGCAGGAGGAGCCGTGACGCCCGCCGTGGTCCTCCCGCTGCTCATCGGCCTCCCGCTGGCGGGCGCCGCCGTGTCGCTGCTCCTCAATCGTCGGCCGGGTGCCCAGCGCCTACTGGGCGGTGGCCTGCTGGCGACCACCCTCGTGCTGTCGGCGTGGCTGCTGGCCGAGGTGGCCGATGGGACGGTGGTGACGGCCCGGGTCGGCGGTTGGGATGCCACCGTCGGGATCATCCTGGCGGTCGATCCCCTGAGTGCGCTCATGCTCGTGGTGTCGGCCCTGATGCTGCTCGTGGTCTTCGTCTACGCGATCGGCAGCCCCCGGACCCGCGACCAGGCCCCCTACTTCCACCCCGTCTACCTGACGCTCGCCGCCGGGGTCTACGCCTCGTTCCTCACCGCCGACCTGTTCAACCTGTTCGTCGCGTTCGAGGTGATGCTCGTGTCGAGTTACGTCCTCATCACCCTCGGCGGCTCCCGCGCCCAGGTACGGCACGGCATGACCTACGTCGTGATCAGCCTGCTCGCCTCGACGCTGTTCATCACCGCCGTCGGCCTCATCTATGCCGCCACCGGCACCGTCAACCTCGCCGACCTGGCGACCTCGCTCGATGACGTGGACCCGATCCTGCGGGCCGCCCTCGGCCTGTTCCTCCTCGTCGTCTTCGGGATCAAGGCGGCGATCTTCCCGTTGTTCGCGTGGCTGCCCGATTCGTACCCGACCGCCCCGGCCCCGATCACGGCCGTCTTCGCCGGGCTGCTGACCAAGGTCGGCGTCTACGCCATCATGCGCACCCAGACCCTGCTGTTCCCGACCGAGGGAACGGCCTCCACCGTGCTCCTCGTCCTGGCAGGGCTGACCATGGTGATCGGCGTGCTCGGGGCGATCGCCCAGAACGACATGAAGCGGATCCTGAGCTTCCACATCATCAGCCAGATCGGCTACATGATCTTCGGGGTGGGCTTGTTCACCCTCGCAGGCCTGGCCGGGGCGGTCCTCTACATCGTCCACCACATCGTCGTGAAGACGACTCTGTTCCTGGTCGCCGGGATCGTGGAACAGGCAGCGGGGACGGGCCAACTGCGCCGCCTCGGCGGGCTCGTTCACCGAGTGCCGGTCTACGCCGCCCTGTTCCTGCTCCCGGCGCTCAGCCTGGCCGGGATCCCGCCCTTCTCCGGCTTCGTCGCCAAGCTGTCGCTCGTGCAGGCCGGGACCGCGATCGAGTCGTGGGTGATCGTGGCCGTCTCGCTCGCCGTCAGCCTGCTGACGCTCTTCTCGATGACCAAGATCTGGAACGGGGTCTTCTGGGGCGGCCCCGATGACGCCGAGGAGCACGTCGGGGGTACCGGGATCGAGCTGGCGAAGGTGCCCCGTCTGATGACCGTGTCGACAGGGCTCCTGGTGGTGACCTCGCTGGTGGTGGCCGTGGCAGCAGGGCCGCTGCTCGAGGTCAGCCAGCAGGCCGCCGTCGTGCTCATCGAACGGGCGCCCTACATCGAGGCGGTGATCGGTCCATGAGGGCCTCGCCGATCCGGGCGGCCATCTTCGTGGTCTCGTCCGTGGTGGTCTGGTCGGCCCTGTGGGGAGACATCAGCGTCGCCAACACGCTGTGGGGCGCCGTGATCGGACTGGGGCTCCTCGTCGTCGTCCCGCTGACCCGACACCAGCACCGCCTGCGCATCCGGCCACTGGCGGTGCTGCGGTTCGCCGGCTACTTCGTCTGGGCGCTCGTGCGGGCGTCGGCGATCGTCGCCTGGGAGGTCGTCACACCCGGGAGCAGGGTCAACGAGGGAATCGTTGCGGCGCCACTGCGGACCCGCTCCTCGGGGCTGATCACCCTGATCGCCAACTCGATCTCGCTGACTCCCGGCACGCTCACGCTGGAGATCCACGAGGACCCGCCGATCCTGTACGTCCACATCCTCCACCTGCGCACGATCGACGAGACCCGGGAGGACATCCGCCACCTCGAGGATCTCGTCCTGGCGGCGTTCCCGGTGCGGATCGACGAGGAGGCCCCATGACCGTCCTGACCTCGATCGTGCTCGGGATCCTCGTGGCGGCTGCCTTCCTGTGCCTCCTGCGGCTCCTGCGGGGGGAGTCGCTGCCCGACCGCACGGTGGCACTCGACACGCTGTTGGTCATCATCGTTTGCGGCCTGGCCGTCGGGGCGGCTCGCAGCGGCAGCGGCATCTACCTCGACGTCATGGTGGTCGCGGCGCTGCTCGGCTTCGTCGGGACGTCGTTGGTGGCCCGCTTCATCGAGCGGCGGGGGGCACGATGATCGAGGTCCTTGCCGGCACGATGATGACGGTGGGCGCCCTCCTCGCGCTGATCGCCGGGATCGGCCTGCAGCGGTTCCCGGACGTCTTCGCCCGGATGCACGCCGCCACCAAGCCGGCGACACTGGGGTTGGTGCTCGTGCTCTCCGGTGCGGCGCTGCTCATGCCCGACTCGGGTGCGGTGGCCAAGCTCCTGTTGGTCGTCGTGCTGCAGTTCGTCACGGCGCCGGTCGGTAGCCACCTCGTCGGTCGCGCCGCCTACCGCTCCGGTACCGAACTGAGCGATCAGACCACCGTCGACGAACTCGCCGGCGTCGACCTCGAGAGCTGAGTCGTCGAGAAGGAGATCCCCCGGAGGGTGTTCTGTCGCAGTTCGTGCCCGACCCATCGACGGCGAAGACCAGCTCCGAGGACATCCCCCTTGGCGGGGGGATCCTCCAGACGTTGGGCCTGCCGCGCGAACCGACACCCCATCGAGGGGATCTCGTCAATCGGCCCCTGCGGAGGTCTCTCCGGCAGGGGCCTCGAGGTCGTCACCGTCCCCGAGGTCCTCGAGCAGTTCGTAGCGGCGACCGTAGGTGCCGACGAGGGACTGGATCGTCGCGGTGACCGGCAGCGACAACAGGAGGCCGGTGAGCCCCAGCAGATTGGCCCCGATGATGACCGCCGAGAACGAGATCGCCGGGTGGAGGTCCATCGTGGTCTTGGTGACCCGCGGGACGAACAGGTAGTTCTCGACCTGCTGGTAGATGGTCACGATGATCAGCGCGTAGAGCCCGAGGATCGGATCCTGGACGAGCCCCACCAGCACCGGGAGCGCCCCGCCGATGATCGTCCCGATGTTGGGGATGAGCTGGCTCACCAAGCCGACGAACACGCCGAGGGCGAAGGCGTTGTCGAGGCCGATCGCCCAGAAGGCGATGCCCTGGATCAGTGCCGAGAGGCCACCGAGGATCAGGCGCGAGTAGACGTAGGCACCCGTCTTCTGGATCGAGGTGTCCCACACTGCTGCCGCCATCCGCTGGTTCTCGGGGGGGAGCGGGCTCAGGATCGCCCGTCGCATCTTGGCCCCGTCGGCCATGGCGTAGTAGAGGAGGAACACCACCGTGAAGGTCTGGACGAGCCCGTTGGCGATCCCGGCCCCGACGCTGGCGACGGCGCCGGCGGCTTCGTCCACCCACTCGCTCAGGCGTTCGGTCAGGCCTTCTAGGTCGGCAAGGCTGTCCGGCACCGAGAAGTCGGTGCCGAAGGCGCCGTTCCACCAGTCGAGGATCGAGCCCAGCCAGACCGGAACCTCGGCGAGGATCGCCGCCGCCTGGTCGATGAGCAGCGAGACGAAGGCCCACATGATGACGGTGATGATGATCAGGCTCCCGAAGAGCACGATTGCCGCCGCCAACCCCCGCTTGACCCCCCGCCGTTCCAGGGCCCGAACCAATGGCTCCAGGGCGAACGCCAGGAACACGGTGAACACCAGGAGGATGAGGAAGTCCTCGGCGCCCTCCCACACCCAGACCCCGAAGCCGAGCACCGCCGCGGCCACCAACACCGTCCCGGCGAGGCGGGGCACCCACACCCGACTCCATGAGGGGTGGGACCCGGGTGGGGGGCCGTCGAAGGGGCTCATCTCGGGTCCGGGGGTGGGCGTCTCGTCGGCCATGAAGGGCAGCGTACGACCAGGACCCTGCTCGCCAGTGTCTTGTCTGGGCCTACCGGTCCGTCCGGGCGCGTCGCTCGGCGAGGCGCTGCCGCACCCGGCGAACGCCGCGGCGAAGGCCGCGCCAGAGCCAGACGACCAGCGTGGTGGCGGCGGCGACGAGCGCGACCACCACTACGAGGGCGATGACTGGGTTGGCGATGGCCAGCGCCACGAGGCCGGCGACGGTGATGTCCTCGGCCAGCGACAGCGAGAGGTTGGAGACGGGCTCGGGCGAGGTGTTGACGGCCAGTCGGGTGGTCGCCTTGGCGGCGTGGGCGTCGAGCGCCAACGCCCCGGCCACGAGCGCCCCGAGCGCCGTCCCGATCGAGTCGGCGTCGCCGACGAGCACGGCCCCGAGGGCGGCGGCGCCGAGTGGCCGCACGACGGTGTGGATCGAGTCCCACACGTTGTCGGCGTAGGGCACCTTGTCGACGGCGAACTCGAGGACGAAGAGGATCCCGGCCACCACCATGACGTCGGTGCGACCCAGGACCTCCGGGACGTCCCCCCAGCCGACCCGTTGGGCGATGCCCAGCAGGAGGGTCACGAGGTAGAGGTTGAGCCCCGAGGCCCAGCCGGTCCCGGCGACGACGCCCAGTGTTTCCATGCCGGCAGCGTATTCGCCGGTCCGCCGTGCCCGGGACGGGGTAACTTGCCCGGTGAACCTTCCAGAGGGAGTGGAGCAATGGGAGCCTTCATCGGCACGGTCATCGGCGCCTTGATCGCCGGCATCATCATCGGCCCGCTGGCACGCCTCGTGCTGCCCGGCCGCCAAGACCTGTCGATCGGGATGACGATCCTGCTCGGTGCCGTGGGCGCATTCGTGGGCGGTTTGATCGCGCAGTTCTTCGGGGTGGGCGACACCGCCGGCATCGACTGGCTGAAGTTCCTCATCCAGATCGCCGTCGCGGCCGGGGTGGTCGCCATCTACGCCGGCAGTCGCACTCGGGCGACCTGAGGGTTGCCCTCGACCCGAGGGCTTTGAGCGACGGAATCCGACGCTCACAACCCAGGGTTGGCGTTCGGGCGACGCTCACAACCCAGGGTTGGCAGTTCAGGTGAGGCCGAGGGCCGCCTCGGCGGCGTCGAGGGTCTGGCCGCCCCGCAGGACCGGGGCGAAGAGGTCCCCGTAGGTCTTCAGGCGGTCCCAGATGGTGGCCATCGTGAAGGCGTCGGAGCCCGGCAGGTCCTCGATCTCCTCCCACAACACCGGGGTCGAGACCGGGGCACCGGGCCGCGGTCTCACCGAGTAGACGCTGGCGATCGTCTTGCCGCCCACGTTCTGGTTGTGGTCGATGAAGACCTTGCCGTCGCGACGGCCGATGTCCCACTCCATCGTCACGTCGTCGGGGTCGGCAGCCATGATCAGCCGACCCACGGCCTCCACGAATCGGCGCACCCGCCGGTAGTCGTGGACCGGCTCGAGGGGCACGTAGACGTGGATGCCGGTGGCCCCCGACAGCTTCGGGTAGCCGATGAGGCCGAGGCGCTTCAGCACTTCGCCGACCAGGTGGGCGACGTCCTGCACCTGCCGCCAGGTGCACCCCTCGGCGGGGTCGAGGTCGAAGATCGCGAAGTCGGGACACTCCAGCGTCGCCATCCGTGAGAGCCAGGGGTGGATCTCGATGCAGCCCATCCCCGCCAGCCACATGAGCGACTCCCGGTCCCGGGCCGTCACGAACTCGATCGGCTCCCCCCGGTGCTCGGAATGGATCGGGGCGAGCGGCAGCCAGTCGGGCTGGTGGCCGGGTGCTTGCTTCTCGTAGAACCACTCGCCGTCCCAGCCATCCGGGTAGCGGGCCATGACGATGGCCCGGTCGGCGAGGTGCGGCACCAGTACCGGGGCGATCGAGGCGTAGTACTGGACCAGGTCGCCCTTCGTCTCGCCGTCGGGGAAGAACGGCTTGTCGATGTTGGCGAGTCGCAGTGGACGGTACGACCCGACCGGTACCCACCGATCGCCGTCCCGCTCCACCCGGATCGGATCGGCCACCGGGACTCGGCCCGAGCCGAGCGGCCGACCCACCTCGTCGCCGGCGTCAACCCCGTCGCCGAGCACCTCGGCCAACTCCGCCGCCATGGCCGCGTGCGACGCCGCCTCCCGGGCCTCGGAGATGATCGTCATGCGCATGCCGTCGTCCAGCGCCGCCCGGGCGAGGTGGCCGATCCGCAGCGACCCGGTGCCGTAGGGGACGTGGCGGATCTCCCCCTTGTCGGAGAACTCGTTGTCGGTGAACTGGCAGTGGAGCGGGTCGAGCATCCAGCCCGCGAACCGCTCCCGCAGGAAGGCGAGCACCGCGGCGAAGGCGTCCACCGAGATCAGCCCACCGCCCGACATGGCGTGGACGTGGGCCCAGTCGACGACCGGGCGGACGAAGGTGAACCGTTCGGCGATGAGGGCGATGTCGCCGAGGCTGCCGAACTGGCTGGCCTTGCCGGCCGTCTCGAGGCCGAGTCCGACGCCGAGGTGGCGGACCTTCGGCTCGATGCGGGCGAGGCCCTCGGAAACGAGCTCCAGCACGTCGGCGGGATCGCGGCCATGGTGGTTGCCGGTGTGGGCCACCACCACCCGGCCGCCGAGCGCGGCGCACAGCTTCATCGAGTGCTCCAGCGCCGACAGGCAGCGGGCCCGTCGTTCCGGGTCCTCGACGGTGAGCACGGCGAAGTAGGGCGCGTGGATCGAGAGGGCGATGCCCCGTTCGGCTGCCAACTCGCCGAACTCCCGGCACTGGCGCTCCTTCCACGGGAAGTCCTTGACGAATGGCAGTTCATGGGCGGTGTGGCCCTGCGCCACCAGACGGTCGAGATAGCCGGCCCAGTCGTCGTCGGGCATGGCCGAGGTCCCGAACGAGAGCATGGGGAGAGGGTACGGGGTATCGGGTATCGAGTACCGAGAGTTCCGTGGTTCCGTGGTTCGGGTCCCGCGCGCCGGAACCCGACCCCACGCGGATACCCTTCCCCCATGGGCCATCTCCGAGTTGCCGGGGCGCAGATCAACCTCACCGTCGGCGACCTCGACGGGAACGAGCGTCGGATCCGGGACGCGATGGCGTTCGCCGCCGAGGTCGACGCCGACGTCCTGCTCCTCCCCGAGCTCGCCGTCACCGGCTACCCGCCCGAGGACCTGCTGCTGCGGGACGGGTTCATCGACGCGGCCGCCGCCGTCGTCGAGCGCCTCGCCGCCGACGCCGAGCGCTGTGCCGTCGTCGTCGGCCACCCAGCCCGGGTCGAGCCCGAGGACGGCCTCGACGCCGAGCCCCGGGCCGTGGCGAACGCCGCGTCGGTGCTGCGGGCCGGGTCGGTGGTCACGACCTACGAGAAGGTGCTCCTCCCCACCTACGCCGTGTTCGACGAGTCCCGGTACTTCCGTCCCGGTCGCCGGCCGGCCCGCGTCACGGGGGTGGCCGACTCCCAGGTGGGCGTGTCGATCTGCGAGGACATCTGGGACCCCGACGGGCCGCCGCTCGCCCAGGCCGCCGCCGGTGCCTCGATCCTGCTGAACATCAACGCCTCGCCGTTCCATCGCGGGAAGGCGGCCGAGCGGGAGGCGATGCTCGCCGCCCGGGCCCGCCAGGCAGGCACCCCCCTCGTGTACCTGAACCTCGTCGGCGGCCAGGACGAACTGGTCTTCGACGGCTGCTCGATGGTGTTCGACGGCACCGGCCGACTCCTCCACCGCTCGCCCCAGTTCGTGGAGGACCGCTTCGTCGTCGACGTGCCCGTCGGTGACGGGCACGTCCGGGCCGAGCCCGCCGTGCGGTCGATCGCCCCGTTGCTCGACGAGCACGAGGAGGTCTGGCGTGCCCTCTGCGTGGGGCTGTCCGACTACGTCGACAAGAACGGTTTCTCGGGGGTGGTCGTCGGCCTCTCGGGCGGGATCGACTCCTCGCTCACGGCCGCCGTCGCCGTCGACGCCCTCGGCGCCAACCGGGTCACGGGGGTGGCGATGCCGTCGGAGTTCTCGTCGTCGCACTCGGTGGACGACGCCAAGGCCCTCGCCGCCAACCTCGGCATCGAGTACCACCAAATCCCCATCCAGCCCACGTTCGAGGCCTTCTTGGAGGCCCTCGGCCCGGTCTTCGGCGACCTGCCGTTCGGACTCGCCGAGGAGAACGTCCAGGCCCGCATCCGCGGCACGCTGCTCATGGGGATCTCGAACAAGCTCGGTCCGATGGTGCTGACCACCGGCAACAAGAGCGAGGTCGCCGTCGGCTACGCCACCCTCTATGGGGACATGGCGGGTGGGTTCTCGGTGCTCAAGGACGTCCTGAAGACCCGGGTCTACGACCTCGCCCGCTGGCGGAACCGCGACGGCGAGGTCATTCCCGAGTCGTCGATCACCAAGCCCCCGTCGGCCGAGCTGCGCCCTGACCAACGGGACGAGGACTCGCTCCCGCCGTACGCCCTCCTCGACGCGATCCTCGAGCGCTACGTGGAGCAGGACCAGTCCATCGAGGCGATCGTCGCCGACGGGTTCGACCGTGACGTCGTCGCCGAGATCGCCCGCCTCATCGACCTCAACGAGTACAAGCGCCGCCAGTCGGCGCCCGGGGTCCGGATCACCACCAAGGCCTTCGGCAAGGACCGCCGACTGCCGATCACCAACCACTACCGGGGGGGCTGATGCACGTGCTCATCGACGGGGTCGAGGTCGATCCCGCCACCGCCACCATCTCGGTCCTCGACCTGGGCCTCGTCCGTGGGATCGGCGTCTTCGAGGCCATCAAGGTCTATGACGGGCACCCGTTCACCCTCGGTCCCCACCTCGACCGACTCGCGCGTTCGGCGGCTGCCAACGGCACCCCGCTGGCGCCCCGGGACCGGCTCGAGGCCTGGTGCCGCGAGGCCGCCCGGCTCGGCGGGAACGCCATCCTTCGGGTCCTCGCCACCCCCGGCGGGCCCGACGCCGGCATCGCCCCACCCCGCACGGTGGTGCTCGTCGAGGACCTGCCCGACCTGCCGACGACGTTCCGACTCGGGACGGTCGTGGCGCCGTGGCACCCCGCCGGCGCCATGTGGGGCCTCGCCGGGGCGAAGACCCTGTCGTACGGGCCCAACATGCACGCCACGGACGAGGCTCGGTCCGCCGGTTACGACGATGCCCTGCTGTTGTCGGCCGACGGCATCGTCCTCGAGGGCCCCACCGCCTCGGTCGGGTGGGTGACCGACGGCGCCATCGTGTTCCCCTCGCTCGACCTCGGGGTGCTGGCCTCGGTGACCCGGATCGTCGCCGAGGAGCTCGCCGCCGAGGCGGGGTACCCGGTCGTCCACGGCCGGTTCACCCTCGACGAACTGCACACCGCCGACGAGGTGTTGGTGCTGTCGACGGTGAAGGAGGTGGCGCCCGTGGTCGCCATCGACGACTGGCACATCCCGTCGGGACCCGTGGCTGCCGAGCTCGCCCGTCG
>JBFLKR010000124.1:0-3215 GCA_040883295.1 Acidimicrobiia bacterium | reverse complement strand
CGACGGGCCGATACCCTCCCGCCGATGGACCGCAACGTGCTCGGCGGCGACCTCGAAGGGTGCAGCAACGACCCGATGACCGGGTGGTTCCGGACCGGCGACTGCCGGACCGCCCCCGGCGACGTCGGCAGTCACACGATCTGCGCGGTCATGACCGGTGACTTCCTCGCCCACCAGAAGTCCATCGGCAACGACCTCGCCACCCCGATGCCGCAGTTCCGGTTCCCGGGCCTGCAACCGGGCGATCGGTGGTGCGTGACGGCCCACAACTGGCTGCGGGCCCACGTCGACGGGGTGGCGGCACCGGTCGTGCTCGCCGCCACCCACGAGAAGGCGCTCGAGGTCGTCCCGATCGAGGTGCTGCGCAAGCACGCCGTCGACGTGCCCGACGACGTGTCGGGCCTCGAGGGCTAGGACCGCTGCTCGGCGGGCCCCGGCTCGTCGACCAGTCGACCGCCCCGCACCGTCGCCCCGATCACGAACCCCGCCGAGATCAGGACGGCGTTCTTGAAGATGTACTGACCCTCGAGGGTGAGCGCGAACGGGAAGTCGGTCCAGATCCGCTCCGGGAAGATGATGAGGGGCGTGAGCGTGCCGGCCATCTGGGCAAAGAGCAGCAGCAGGGTGACGCGCAGGAACCGGCCGGTGAGCAGGCCGATCCCGATGGTCACCTCCAACAGGGCGAGGCCGATGCGGGCGGCATCCTCCGACAGCAGCCCGAACGTCAGCACCAGCGACGTGTCGGTGGCGATCTGGTCGGCCGGGCTGAGGCCGGGCACGAACTTCAGGGCCCCGAACCACACGAAGACGAACCCGATGGACAGTCGTAGGAGGGTGACGCCGTGGTCGGCCATCCAGGCCGTGATGGCCCGGTCCAGGCGGTCGAAGCGCTCCCGGAGGTCCATGACCACGAGGGTAGGAAGCCCCGCGGGTTGGTGGCGCGGCGTAGGTTTCGACGATGACGGACCTCGCCGCCTGCGACCGGAACCTCGCCGAGGCGACGGCGCGGACGGTCGGGGCGTACGGGCGGGTCGAACGGGACCGCGGGCTGACGATGGGCGCGAGCGGGTTCCCGGCGGCGTTCTTCAATGCCGGGGTCGCCACGGGACCGTCCGCCGACCCCGGTGCGCTGCTCGATCGGCTCGGTGCCTTCTTCGGGGAGCTCCCCCACCAGCTGTGGCTCCGGGACGGCCTCGACGGAGGCCTCATCGACGCCGCCCTTCGGCGGGGCCTCGTCGTGTCGGGGGGCCCGCCGCTGCTCGTGCTCGACGAGTTGCCGACCGATCCCTCCATGCCGGCCGAGCTGGCGGTGGCCGTGGTCACCGAGGCGGACCGCGCCGAGGTGACGACGATGTCCGCGATCGGCAACGGGATGCCGCCTCACTTCGCCGGCACCTACCTGCCCGCCGACGTGCTCGCCGGCGCCGACGACGCCGCCGTGGTGGTGGGCCGGGTCGACGGGGAGGCGGTGACGACGGCGATGGTGGTCGTCACCGACGGGGCGGCGGGCATCTACGCGGTGTCCACGGTGCCCGAGCACCGCGGCAAGGGCTACGGCGCCGCCATCACCTGGGCGGCGGTCGAGGAGGGTCGGCGCCGAGGGGCGACGTGGTCGGTGCTGCAGGCGTCGTCGATGGGGCTTCCCGTCTACGAGCGGATGGGGTACCGGGTGGTGGGCCAGTACTCGTTCATCGGCCCACGCCCCCCCTGACCCCGTCTGCAACCCAGGGTTGGTGCGGGGGTTCCCCGACCGAAGCATGGGCCGAGGAGGGTGCCCAGCACCACCACGGGCCCACGCTTCGGTCGGGCAGGACCGGGGCCACGGTCCTACCATCACCACCGTGACCACCGAGGACCGCATTGCCGGCGCGCTGCTCGGCGTCCACGTGGGCGATTCGCTCGGGGCGTCGTGTGAGTTCATGACCCCGGCCGCCATCGCCGAGGCCTACCCCTACGGCGTCTACGAGATGACCGGCGGCGGGGCGTTCGACTGGCCGCCGGGGGCTGCCACCGACGACACCTCGCTCACCAAGGCGGTCCTCGACGCCTACCTCACCGACCCCGACGACGTCGTGCGGGCCGCCGCCGACAACATGCTGGCGTGGATGCACACCGGGCCGCCCGACGTCGGCGGCGCCACCCACATCGGCCTCTCCCGCTACGCCGAGTCGGGCGACCCGGCCAAGGCGGGCTCCGGCCACGGCCAGGCCGGCAACGGATCGCTCATGCGGACCATCCCCGTCGCCCTCGCCCGCCCCGACCGGGCGGCCCGCCACCGCGAGGCCGTCGCCATCTCGGCGATCACCCACGACGACGCCCGCTGCACCGGCGCCTGCGTCGCCTACTGCGACCTCGTCGACCTGCTCGTAGCCGGCATCGGCCCGGAGACGGCGGTCGAGCGGGTGCTCGCCGAGGAGTGGCTGGACGAGTTCAGTCCCCACATTCGCCGGGCACTGATGTTCGGCGCCGATCTCGCCCCGGACTCGCTGCGACTGGCCGGACCCGAGATCATCCCCGCCATGGAGCACGGGCCGTATGGCGGCGGCGGATACGTGCTCGACGCATTGACGATCTCGGTGGGCGCGCTGCTCACCCCCGACCCATTCGACGACGTCCTGCCGATGGTCATCCAGCTCGGCGGCGACGCCGACACGAATGGGGCCATCGCCGGGGGACTGCTCGGGGCCCGCGACGGGATCGACGCCATCCCCGAGGAGTGGCTGGAGCCACTCGAGCACGGGGGCCATTTCCGGACCTCGGTGCCGAGGTTGGCGGCCCTGCGCGGTTGACCGGGACGGGCCGGCTCCTACGGTTGGGCGCATGCGAAGTGCTCTGCTGCTGATGGTCCTTGCCGTTTCGGCCTTCGCCTGCGGCGACGCCGGCGTCGACACCTCGGCGGTGCCCGACGAGGTCCTCGACCCGATCCTGGCCGACGCCGCCGAGCGGACGGGCGACGATGGCCCGACGGTGGTCGTCGCCGAGGCGGTGGAGTGGTCGGATGCCTCGTTCGGGTGCCCGGTGGCCGACGTCACCTACGCGCAGGTCATCACGCCCGGCTACCGGGTGGTGGTGGGGGCCGGCGGGGAGACCCTCGACTACCGGTCCGACGAGGCCGGCAACTTCCGCATCTGCGAACCGGACGCCTGACGTGGAACCGGTCGCCTCGTAGAAACGTCCAATCGACATGAGGATCGTCATCCTGTCCGTGGCCGTGG
>JBFLKR010000016.1:0-6649 GCA_040883295.1 Acidimicrobiia bacterium | reverse complement strand
TTTTACTTATCTTCTACTCGTCCAGTCGGTACCTACGGTGTCCCCCATGCCGAACCGTCTCGTCGACGCCACCTCCCCGTACCTGTTGCAGCACGCCGACAACCCCGTCGACTGGTTCGAGTGGGGCGACGAGGCCTTCGTCGAGGCCCGCCGGCGCGATGTCCCGATCTTCCTGTCGGTGGGCTACTCGTCCTGTCACTGGTGCCACGTCATGGCCCACGAGTCCTTCGAGGACCCGACGACGGCGGCCGAGATGAACGCCGCCTTCGTCAACGTCAAGGTCGACCGGGAGGAACGACCCGACGTCGACGCCATCTACATGAACGCCGTGCAGGGCATGACGGGCCGCGGCGGTTGGCCGATGTCGGTGTGGCTGACGCCCGATGGCGAGCCGTTCTTCGCCGGGACGTACTTCCCGGCCGAGCCTCGCCATGGGATGCGATCGTTCCGTCAGGTCGTGGCCGCCGTGGGCGCCACCTGGGACCGGCAACGGGAAGAGGTGGCCGGACAGGCAGCCCGTCTCACCGCCGCCATCGGCCGGACGCTGCCGGCCGGCGACGCCCCGGTCGACGATGACGCGCTGGCAGCCGCCTACGGGCGAATCGTCGGGCAGGCCGACCGCACCTTCGGCGGGTTCGGCGGGGCGCCCAAGTTCCCCCAGGCCCCGGTGCTCGACTTCCTCGCCAGGGTTGCCGACCGACCATGGGCGCCCGAGGCCCGACCGATCGTGGCAGCGACGCTCGACGCCATGGCCGCCGGCGGCCTCCGCGACCACGTCGGCGGTGGGTTCGCCCGGTACTCGGTCGACGCCCGATGGGAGATCCCCCACTTCGAGAAGATGCTCTACGACAACGCCCAGCTGATCCGCCTCTACCTGCGGTCGTGGCAGGCCGGTGGTCCCGACCGACACCGGGACGTGGCCGTGTCGACGATCGAGTACGTGCTCCGCGATCTGAAGTTGGATGGCGGCGCCTTCGCCTCGGCGGAGGACGCCGACAGCGAGGGCGAGGAGGGCCTGTTCTACACGTGGACGCTCGACGAGGTCCGGGCGGTCACCGGCGACGACGCCCCGGTGGCCGAGGCCCTGTGGGGGATCACGGCGTCCGGGAACTTCGAGGGCCGCAACCACCTGCGGGTCGTGGCGACGGTCGCCGACGTCGCGGAGCGTCTGGGGATGACGCCCGACGAGGTGCGGGATGCCGCCGGACGCGCCCTGGGCGCCCTGTTCGAGGCACGGTCCTCACGGGTGCGACCGGGCCTCGACGACAAGGTGGTCGTGGGCTGGAACGGTCTCATGATCCGGGCGCTGGCCGAGGCGGGGGCCCTGCTGGGCGAGCCCGGGTACCTCGACGCCGCGACCAGGGCTGCCGACTTCGTCCTGACGGAGGCCGCCCGCCCCGACGGCCGCCTCCACCGGACCTGGGCGAAGGGTCGACCGGGCCCGGCCGGGGTGCTCGAGGACCACGCCTCGATGGCCATGGCCGCCTTCACGCTCTACCAGTCCACCGGCGACGGCCGCTGGTACGCCCGCGCCGAGCGCCTCACCCGGCTCATTCCCGAGTGGTTCACGGTGGACGGCGCCCTCTACGCCACCGCCCACGACGTCGACGACCTGCTGGTGCGGCCCACCGACCAGATGGACAACCCGTCACCTTCGGGCTCGTCGCTGGCCGCCGAGGCGCTGTGGACGCTGGCGCTCTACACCGGTGAGGCGGCGCTCTCCGACGCCGCCGAGTCGGCGGTGGCCGAGGCATCGCTGCTCGTCGATCGATATCCGTCGGCGGTCGGCCACCTCATGGCGGTCGTCGCCTCGCTCTCCGACGCCCGAGAGGTGGCGGTGGTCGGCCCCGACGCCGACCGCGTGGCGGCACCGGTGCGGCGGGCCCTCCCCCACGACGTCGTCCTGGCCACCTCGACCGACGGCGTCGAGTCGATTCCACTCCTCGCCGACCGTCACCGGGAAGACGAGACGCTCGCCTATGTCTGCCGTCGCTTCGTCTGTGATCGCCCGGTGGCCAGCGCCGAGGAACTGGCCGAGAGCCTGGGCCTGTAGGGGCTGGGCATCACACCTCGCCGCCGAAGGCGGCGCCTACACCAACTCCACCTCGCGGACGGCCACCTCGGCGAGGCGGGCCTCGTCGACGTCGACGCCGATGCCGGGGCCGGTCGGCGGAAGGACGTGGCCGTGCTCGAGGGCGAAGGGCCGGTCGGCGACGTCGGCGGCGAAGTACCACTCGCTCGTGGCGAGGTCGTGGTGGGTCACCTTGGGCAGGCAGCCGACGGCGATGGTGTGGGCCCGCCCGATCCCCGACTCCAGCAGTCCCGTGGCCTTGACCGCCAGTCCGGCCTCGGCTGCGATGCCGTGGACCTCGACGCAGCCGGCCACCCCCAGCCGGCCAGGCTTCACGCAGAGGATGTCGGCGGCGTCCGCCTCCACGACGAGGCGGGCAGCTCGCACCGACGGGACCGATTCGTCGAGACAGACGGGCGAGTCGAGCCGGGACCGCAGGAAGGCATGGCCGCCGAGGTCGTCGGCCGCCAGGGGTTGCTCGATGTAGGCAGGGCCGAGGGCGTCGAGCAGTCCGAGCACGGGGTCGTGGGGGTCGTCGTACGAGCCATTGGCGTCGACGCCGATCCGCAGGGCCGGGAAGGCCTCCCGGACGGCCCGGAGGGGCTCGATGTCCCAACCCGGCTTGATCTTCAGTTTGATCTGGTCGAACCCGGCCGCAATGACGTCTGACACGACCCCGAGCAGCTCGTTGACGGTGGCCGTCAGCCCGATGGCAGCGCTGGCGAGGATCGGCGCCGACGTGCCGCCGATGACGGTGGCGAGTGGCTCCCCCGCCGCCCGGGCCGCCAGGTCGTGGCGGGCCTCGTCCACCGCGGCGGCGGCGGTGAGCGGGAGGCCCGTCTCCGCCCCGTCGAGCAGGGCCCCGGCCCGGTCGGTCAGCGCCGCCCACACCTCGGCGGGATCGTCGGGCGTCACCCCGGGGAACGGCGCCGCCTCGCCCCAGCCACAGTGCGTGCCGTCACCGAGTCCGACGAGGACGGTGCGTCGCGAGCGCACGGTCGACCCGGCGATCGAGAACGGGCGGTGGAACGGCAACGCGATCTCCACCAGGCGGAGGGTGACGGCAGTGGATGGCGCCTCCATGCGGCGACCCTACGCGGGCCGACCGCCATGGAACGGGCCGCTCAGGCCTCGACCGTCGACCGCTTCTCGGCGGTGAGGAGGTCGGCGCCCAGCACCACCCAGGCGATCCACAGCAGGTCGGCGAGGAGCAGGTGGACCAACGCCAGCCACAGGGCGTCGAGGAAGACGATGTTGAGCACCCCCACCGCGAACTGGGCGACCACGAGGTTCGACACGAGCCGAGCCGTCGTCGTCTCCCGGGACACCCGGTTGGCGAACCAGATGAGGTACCACGTGGCCCCCACGGCCACGAACGGGTGGACGACGCGCAGGGTCGTGAGGAAGTGCTCGGCGCTGAGATCGGCGGCGATGCCTTCGGCCAGCGACTCGGCAGGGAACAGGTAGCCCGCCAGCGACGTGATCGATCCCGTCGCGCCGAGCACCAGGAGGCCGATGGCGCCGATGACGAGGTGACGCCGGTGCGGGCCCTGCCAGGCGATGGACCGACCCGTCGTCAGCCGCCAGGCCAGCAGGGTGAGCACCCCCAGCAACAGCAGCGTGTTCACGAGATGGAGGGGCACCGAGATGGCCCGGGCGACGGAGTCGTCCTCGGCGACCAACTCGGCCAGGACCAGCCACGCCCCGATGGCGGCCTCGCCGAGGATCGCCACGACCGACCAGAAGGCGAATCGGCGCTCCGGGGTACCCGAGGCGTACCGGCGGCGGACCGCCCACCAGAGGCCGAGGACGGCGATGAGGGCGATGCCCGAGACCGCCCGGTGTGAGAACTCGATGATGGTCTCGGTCTGGTCGAAGCCCGGCAGCAACTCGCCATTGCAACTCGGCCAGTTCGGGCCACACCCCGCCCCGGAGCCGGTGGCGCTCACCAGCGCTCCCCCGACGATGGTCAGGACGTTCCAGGCGAGGACGCCCCACGCGGCCCGTGCGATCCCACTCATGGCGACCGGAGGGTAGGCGATCCGAACCGGTCCCCGGACGGGGACGGCCCCCCGATACCATCGGGGACCGATGATCCACGACTCCGTTCTCGGCGCCGTCGGCGGCACCCCCCTGGTGCGACTCGGCCGACTCCACCCGCCCGGCAATCTGGTCGCCAAGCTCGAGCACATGAACCCGGGCGGCAACGTGAAGGAGCGGATCGCCATCGCCATGGTCGATCGGGCCGAGGCCCTCGGGCTCCTCGGCCCGGGCGGCACCATCGTCGAGCCGACCTCGGGCAACACGGGCGTGGGTTTGGCGATGGTGGGGGCGGTGCGGGGCTACCGGGTCATCTGCACGGTGCCAGACAAGGTCAGCGCCGAGAAGATCAAGCTCCTCGAGGCCTACGGCGCCGAGGTCATCGTCACCCCGACCGATCGCCTGCCCGAGGACGAGGACTCCTACTACGGGGTCGCCCGCCGCCTCGCCGCCGAGATCGAGGGCGCCTACCACCCCAACCAGTACGACAACCCGGCCAACCCCGAGGCCCACTACCGCACCACCGGCCCCGAGGTGTGGGCCCAGACCGACGGGCAGGTCGGGGCGTTCGTTGCCGGGGCGGGCACCGGCGGGACCATCACCGGCGTCGGTCGGTACCTCAAGGAGCAGGACCCCGAGGTCCTCGTCGTGGGTGCCGACCCGGAGGGCTCGATCTACTCGGCGCCGGACCCGGCGCGGGTCCACCAGTACCTGGTGGAGGGGGTCGGCGAGGACTTCTGGCCGACCACCATCGATCCCGATGTCGTCGACGAGTTCGTCATGGTGACCGACGCAGAGTCGTTCGCCATGACCCGGCGCCTCGCCCACGACGAAGGCCTGCTGGTGGGGGGCTCCTGCGGCCTCGCCGTCCACGCCGCCGTCGACGTCGCCACCCGGCACCCCGACCGCCTCGTCGTCGTCCTCCTCACCGACTCGGGCCGCGGATACCTGTCGAAGGTCTTCGATGACGAGTGGATGGCCGAGCACGGGTTCGCGACATGACCGACGGCTTCGAGACTCGGGCGATCCACGCCGGCCAGGACCCCGACCCGACGACGGGCGCCGTCGTCGTACCGATCTACGCCACCTCCACCTATGCCCAACCGGCCCCCGGCGAGCACCGTGGCTACGAGTACTCACGCACCGGCAACCCCACCCGGACGGCCCTCGCCACCGCCCTCGCCGCCCTCGAGGAGGCCGGACCCGAGGGCGGCGCCATCGTCACGTCGTCGGGCATGGCGGCGACGACGCTGTTGGGCACGATGCTGTCGCCCGGCAACCACGTGCTCCTCCCCGACGACGCGTACGGGGGCACGTACCGCTACTTCGCCCGGGTCCTCGCCGGCCACGGGATCGAGGTGTCGTCGACCGACCTGACCGACCCGGCGAAGGCCGCCCGGGCGATCCGCGACTCGACCAGGCTGGTGTGGGTCGAGACGCCGACCAATCCGCTGCTGCGAATCGCCGACATCGCGGCCCTGGCCGACGTGGCGCACGGGGCCGGCGCCCTGCTGGCGGTCGACAACACGTTCGCCACACCCTTCCTGCAACGCCCCCTCGCCCTCGGGGCGGACGTCGTCGTCCACTCGGCGACCAAGTATCTCGGCGGCCATTCCGACGTCGTCGGCGGCGCCCTCGTCACCGACGACGCCGACCTGCTCGAGCGCCTGGCCTTCCTCGAGAACGCCACCGGGCCGACGGCGTCACCGTTCGATGCCTGGTTGGTCCTGCGAGGGCTCAAGACCCTCGGCGTCCGGATGGAGCGCCACGGCGCCAACGCCCTCACGATCGCCCGCTGGCTGGAGGCCCGCGACGACGTGGTCGAGGTCCGCTACCCGGGCCTCGCCTCCCATCCCCAGCATGACCTCGCCGCCGACCAGATGGACGGGTTCGGGGGGATGGTGTCGTTCCGACCGGCGGGTGGCCAGGAGCGGGCTGCTCGGCTGGCCACGGCGACCCGACTCTTCTTCCTCGCCGAGAGCCTCGGCGGCGTGGAGTCGCTTATCGAGGTGCCGGCGGGCATGACCCCCCTCACCGTGGCGGGCACGGACCTCGAGGTGCCGGCCGACCTCGTGCGACTGTCGGTGGGGATAGAGACCGTCGACGATCTCGTGGACGACCTCGAGGCCGCCTTCGCCGCCTCCGCCTAGGCCCGGAAGGGGGCGAGCATCGCCTCGCTGATCGAGCCGAGGATCTCGGCGGCCGCCTCGATCGACACGACGAACACCCAGCCGAGCACCACGACCGCCACCACGGTCGCCACGACGCGAATGCGGTAGACCGGATCGGTGTCGGTGCGGACCGGGAGTACCGGTGCGACCTCCCGGACCTCGGTGACCACCATCTCGGTTCGAACCGGGGCGGGCTCGGCCGGCTCCGACGATGCGGTGGCCGAGTCCGTCTCCGGGGCCCGCGCCGTCGGCCGCGTCGGCGGCTCCGGCGCCGGGGGCGGCGGGCGCGTCGGTTGCGGCGGCGGCTCCGGCGCCGGACGCACGGGGTGCGGCGGTACCCGGTCGACGGCGTCGACCGCGTCGAGGT
>JBFLKR010000123.1:0-2833 GCA_040883295.1 Acidimicrobiia bacterium | reverse complement strand
GGTCGTACACCCCATAGAAGAGCGAGGCCGCCCGGAAGGGGACGTCCCCGTGGCGGTCCCGCATGCCGAGCATCGTCGCCACGGCCAGGTGGGCGCCCGCCGACTCGCCGCCGATGGTGGCGAGGTCCACGCCGAATGGGGATTGCCCCGCGAGTGCCTCGGCCACCGCCAGGGCGTCGTCCACCGCTGCGGGGAACGGGTGCTCGGGAGCGAGTCGGTAGTACGGGCTGGCCACCACGAGGCCAGTGGCATCGGCCAGGGCGACGTAGCTCTCGTCCTTCAGGTGGGGGCGCCCGAGGATCCAGCCACCGCCGTGGAGGTGGAGGTGGACACCGGTCGGCCGATCGGGGACGACACAGCGCACCTCGATGCGTCCGCCCGGGCCCGGCACCTCGAGGGTCGTCACCCGCTCCTCCCGGCGATCCCGGTGCGGGTAGACGGACCGGCCGGCCTCCCGCAACGCCCGCGCCTCCTCCGGCGTCGTCGGACGCGGAATCTCGCCGAGTCGCCGCCGGATGTGCTCGGCCCTGGCGACCGTGTCGGGGTGGACGTCGCGGCGGCGGGTGACCTCCATCGAGGGCAACCTAGGCTCCTTCCCATGGACCCTCGCATCGCCGTCTTCCTCGACTACGAGAACCTCGCCATCAGTGCCCGTCAGGACCTGGGGGTGAGATTCGACTACACCGCCATCGCCGATGCGATCGCCTCGCGTGGGCGGGTCGTCGTGCGCCGCGCCTACGCGGACTGGACGCTCTTCGCCGAGGACCGCAAGGACCTCACGCGCCATCACATCGAACTCATCGAGATCCCCCAACGGATGGGGGCCAGCCGCAAGAACGCCGCCGACATCAAACTGGCGGTTGACGCCGTCGAGTTGGCGTTGAGCCGGGACTACATCGACACGTTCGTCCTCGGCACCGGCGACTCCGACTTCAGCCCGGTGGTGCACAAGCTGCGGGAACTCGACAAGACGGTGATCGGCGTCGGGGTCGAGAAGACCACGTCGGGCCTGCTGCCGCCGGCGTGCGACGAGTTCCTGTTCTACGAACGGCTTGGCGGGTTGGAGGAGCGGACGGAGGAGGAGCGCCATCCCCGCACACTCGACTCGGTCGAGAAGCTCGTCATGCGCACCCTCGCCGACATGGAACGGACCGGCGACGCCTCACCGCTCGCCTCCCGCCTCAAGCGAACCATCGTCCGCAAGGACCCGACGTTCACCGAGACCGAGTACGGCTTCCGGTCATTCGGTGAGCTCGTCCACCACCTCGAGGAGAAGGGCGTGGTGGAGACGGCCCCGGGGCCGGCGAAGGGGGATCCGGTGCTGTCGCTGGCCAGCGGCGGCGGCGACGAGGATGCCGCTTTCGACCGCCTCGCCGAGGTCGTCGCCGCCGCCGGCAACGGCCAGCCGGTGCCGCTTTCGGGACTCAAGGACCAGATGCGCAAACGCCAGCCCGACTTCTCCGAGAAGCGCTTCGGTTTCGGTGGCTTCCTGCAGTTCGCCCGGGCCGCCGACAACCGCGGCGTCGTCACCCTCGAGTTCGACGACGACCTCGGTGACTGGATGGTCGGGATCCCCGGGTGAGTCTCGAGATCGGGTCGGCCGACCTCTCGGTCGTCCTCCCGTTCCGCCAGTCCCTGCTGCGGCCGATGCAGACGGTCGACGCGTGCGTGTTCGATGGCGACGAGGCACTTGACGCCGACCACCTCGTCGCCCGACTCGGCGGCGAGGTCGTGGGCATTGCCTCGGTCGTCCCCTCGGCGCGTCCGGGGGGAGCGGCCGACGGTCGGCGGATCCGCATGGTCGGCGTCGTCCCCACCCACCGTGGGGAGGGCATCGGCGTCGAGCTGACGGCGGCCTGCGTCGGTCGGGCGGTCGTCCGGGGGGCGTCGGAGACGTGGCTGTCCTCGCGGTCCCACCTCGTCGGCTGGTACCGGGCAATGGGTTTCGACGTGGTGGGCCCCGAGTACGACAAGCCGCCCGTCGGCCCCCATGTGGACCTGGCGTTGCCGCTCAGTCCTGGGCCGAGCGGCCCCTGACGCGCCCGAAGACCGCCACCCCGACGAGGGCCGCCACGGTCGGGGCGGCCACCTCCGGGGACACCGACACGAGGGTCGCCGCCGAGGCCCCCGTTCCGGCCAGGATCCGCGCCGCGAACTGGTCGGACCCGCTCGGCGGCGTCTCCGTGCGGTCGCACGGCACGGCCGGGGGTCGGCGTGGGATCAGGAACACCGATCCCAACGCGATCACTCCCACCACCACGGCGAGGGCCGGCTGGCCGCCGTCGGGGATGGTGAAGGCGTCGCCGAACGCGTAGTGGGCGATGGTCGCCACGAGTGCCAGCCCGAACCCTGTGATCCGACCGGCCGGGGCCCGATCGGACGAGCGACCTCCCTCGCGGGCGAGGGCCACCGACAATGTCATCGCGGCCACCCACCCGGCGACCGGCAGGGCCGCGAGGCCGCCGAGTCCGAGCAGGACGATCTGGTCGACGAGCGTGGGGACACGGCCCGTGGATCGCAGGGCCAGGCGAGCGGCCATGAGGAGGGCGACGCCGGCGAGGAAGGCCGGCCGGCCCCAGGACGCCACCGCCAGGGGGGCGAGGACTGCCGCCACCAGGGCGCCACCCGGTTCGTCGTGGTCGAGTTCCCGGGCCGTCGCCCAGGCGAGCAGTGATGCGGCTCCGAGGACCACGCCGCGGAGCAGGATCTCGATCCAGTCCTGCGCCCAGTCACCGGACTCGACGAGGCCCAGCACGACGCCGACCGCACCGGCGGCGACGGCCACCAGCAACGCGTTGCGGTTCGATGGGAGGCGGGGGTCGAAGGGCCGCCC
>JBFLKR010000122.1:0-7991 GCA_040883295.1 Acidimicrobiia bacterium | reverse complement strand
GGAGACGAGATACCGCGAGAAGTCCATGTCGCGACGGTATCGCGATCGGCGACGCATGGGGTGCGTCGAAGTCGGCAAATGTGTCACACCCTGCTGCGATGGTTGGAGGTGGCACGATCGAGCGGGAGGCGGAAGGGACCGTCTCGTGTTCGGCGGAGCGAGCGACACGTCGCTCGAGTTGATGGTCGACCAGACCGCGGCGCTGATCGCAGCACCGACCCATACGCTGATGGGGCTGGTTCAGGAGATCGATGCCCGCGAACGGTGGCAGGTCGATGGGGCCGCGAAGATCAGGTGCCCTGGGCGGGCGGCCCGGGGTCGCGGGCCTCCTTGAGCGCCCCGAGCTCCTGGCGCACCTCGCGCAGGGCCGACGTCAGCAGGTGGTCGATGCGGTCGAGTTGCTCGATGGCGTCGTCCTCGGCGCGGAGCCGCACGCCGGCGGCCTCGACCTCGGCGTTGCGGACCAGCACGTTGGCCTCCTCCACCGCCTCGGCGAGGATGTGGTGGTCGCTGACCAACTCGCGGGCCTTGGCCCGGGCCTGCTCGAGGACCCGATGGGCCTGCTTGCGGATCTCGCCGGCGTCCTCGTTGGTGCGGGCGATGAACGACTCGCGCTCGCGGATCATCCAGCGGGCGACGCGCAGCTCCTCGGGCAGGCCGTCCTTGATCTGCTCGAGGATGCGAAGGACCGGCTCGCGGTCGAGGCGGATGTGGCCGCCGATCGTGGACCGGGCCTCGTGGACGGCGAGGATCAGCTCCTCGATGAGGGCTTCCACGCGCCCCACCTCGTCGGGGCCGAGGTCCTCGATCGGGGTGGGCTCGGGGATGTCCTCGAACTCGGCGAGGGGGTCGTCGGGATTCATGGGGAAGGCTCCTTGGTGGCGAGGGCCGCCAGCACGGGATCGGGCACGAGGCCGGCGATGTCGCCGCCGAACCGCCAGATCTCCTTGACCAGTGTGGAGGAGATGAAGCGGTACTCGGCGGCGGTGGGCAGGAAGACGGTCTCGATGCCCGTGAGATGACGGTTCATGTGCGCCATCTGCACCTCGTACTCCCAGTCGTAGCTCTCGCGCAGGCCCTTCACCAAGACGTCGGCACCGAGCTTGGCGGCCAGGTCGACGACGAGTCCCTCGAAGCCGACCACCTCGATGCGCCCGCCGAAGAGCTCGCCGAACACCTCGGCGCGTTCCTCGAGCGAGAACAGCGGCGCCTTGGACGGGTTGACCACCACGCCGACGACCACCCGATCGAACAGACCCAGGGCGCGGTCGAGCACGTCGACGTGGCCGAGGGTCGGCGGGTCGAAGCTGCCGGGGCACAGCGCCGTCGTCACGTGGTCCTTTCGTCTCGGTACCACCAGAGCCGGACCGAGCCGTAGGTCCGCTCGTCGACGAGCGGCCAGGGCGCCTCGGGGGGCGGCTCCCCCACCCGGCGGTGCACGATGACCGTGGCGCCGGGTGCGAGGTGGCGGGCCAGGGCGGCCAGCACCTCCGACACGGAAGGTAGTTCCAGGGCATAGGGGGGGTCAACGAATGCCAGGTCGGCGGGTGGGCGGGCACCGCCGGCCAGGTACCGCTCCACGGGTGCCACGACCACCTCCCCACCGAGTCCGACCGCCTCGATGTTCTCGCCCAACACCTCGGCCATCCGGCGGTCCGACTCGACGAACACGCACCGGTCCGCCCCCCGGCTGAGGGCCTCGAGGCCGAGGCTCCCGGTGCCGGCGTAGAGGTCGAGCACCGCGGCCTCCACCACCTCGGGCCCGAGGATGTTGAACAGGGCCTCCCGGGCCCGGTCGGTCATCGGACGGGTGGTGTCGCCCTTCGGCCCGCGCAGCCGTCGACCCCGCGCCTCGCCGCCGATGATCCTCATGGGTGGGGTGTCCTCACGCGACCCATCTCGGGGGTGTCGTCGATGATGTCGCCCGGCACGGCGCCTCCGTCGTTTTCTGGACCCAACCGTACAAGGCCCCCGATGCCGGCCCGGGAGCGACGGTCAGGACCGGAACAACCAGCTGACGATCTCGTCGTCGGGGAAGAAGGCCGCCAGCTCCTCGGCGAGGGCCGGGTGGCCGGCGAGGGTGGCATCGACGCCGACGAGCTCGAACGCGTCCTCGCGGGCCGCCAGGAGCAGCTCGGTGTCACGGAGGATGTCCCCCAACCGGAGGTCGCCTCGACCCGACTGGCGCTCCCCGAACACCGACCCCTGACCGCGGATCTCGAGGTCCCGTTCGGCGAGGGCGAAGCCGTCGGTGGTGGCGACCATCGCCTCGACCCGCGCCCCCCCGTCGGGGGTCGTGGGGTCGGCGACCAGCACGCAGCGGCCCGGGTGCTCGCCCCGGCCGACCCGGCCCCGCAACTGGTGGAGTTGGGACAGGCCGAACCGATCGGCGTCGAGCACCACCATGAGCGTGGCGTTGGGGATGTCGATGCCGACCTCGATGACCGTCGTCGCCACGAGCACGTCGACGGCGCCCGCCCGCATGGCGTCCATGACGTCGCGCTTGTCCTCGGGCCGGAGCTGGCCGTGGAGGAGCCCCACCGAGCACTGCGGCAGGCGTTCGGTCAGCCGGGCATGCCACTCGGACGCCGACGCCGCCTCGACCTTGGCCGACTCCTCCACCAACGGACAGACGACGAAGACCTGCCGCCCCGCCGACACCTCCGAGGCGACCTCGTCCCACAGGGCGTCGAGCGAGGCGTCGCCCCCGGGGATCGCCGTCGTGGCGATCGGGGTGCGGCCGGGCGGCAGCTCGTCGAGCAGCGAGACGTCGAGGTCGCCATACAGCGTCATCGACAGCGTGCGCGGGATGGGCGTCGCCGTCATGATCAGCAGGTCCGGCTCGACGCGGCCGGCCTGCTCCTTGAGGCGCACTCGCTGGCCGACGCCGAATCGGTGTTGCTCGTCGACCACCGCCATCGACAGCGCCGCGAAGGCCACGCCCTCCTGGATGAGGGCGTGGGTGCCGACCACGACGTCGACCGATCCGTCGGCGATCATCGCCACGACGTCCTCGCGACGGGCGTCGGGCGCGGCGGTGCAGAGCGCCTGGCTGCCGGTGAGCAGCGCCACCGACACCGACGGGCCGTCGGCCACGGCGAAGAGCGACCCGGTGCCCGAGGCATCCCGGTGGGCCGGGGCGAGGCCCGCCTCCTCCAACAGCTCGGTGATGCCGAGGAAGTGCTGGGTGGCCAACACCTCGGTGGGGGCCATGACCGCGCCCTGGTGGCCGTCCTCGACCGCGGTGAGCAGGGCCGCCACCGCGACCACGGTCTTGCCCGACCCCACCTCACCCTGCAGGAGCCGGTGCATCGGGTGGGCCTCGGCCATGTCCGCCCGGATCTCGCCGATCACCCGGTGCTGGGCGCCGGTGAGCGGGTAGGGCAACGCCCCGACGAAGGCTTCGACGAGCCGGCCGTCACCCCGGTGGGCCACCCCGACCGCCGTCTCCTCCTTGACCCGCTTGGCGGACGCGAGGGCCAGCTGGATGCGGAGGAACTCGTCGTAGACCAGCCGTCGGCGGGCCGGGCCCACCTGCTCCATGGTCTCGGGGAAGTGGATGGCGGTGAGGGCCCCTGCCCGGTCCACCAGCCGGCGGTGGCGGCGAATGCGGGCCGGCACCGGATCGTCGACCGGCTGGGACCGCAGGAGGGCGTTGTGGACCGCCCGCCGCAGGTGTCCCGGGCCCACCTCGGCCACCGAGGGATGGATCGGGACGACCCGACCGGTCCGGAGGGACTCGCCGCCCGAGAGCACGTCGGCGGCCGGACTCTTCATCTGCAGGCGCCCCCGGAATCGCTCGAGGGTGCCCGACAGCGCCACCTCGGTGCCCGGGGAGAGCTGGCGGGCCCGGAACGTCTGGTTGAACCACGTGACCTTCACCGACCCCGTGTCGTCGGCGACGGTGGCCTCCACCAGCGTGAGCCCCCGCCGGACCTTGCGGCTGTGCACCGATCGGACCTCGCCGATGATCGTGAGCTCGTCACCGACGGGGGCCCGTCCGATCGGGGCGACGGTCGACCGATCGAGGTAGCGACGCGGCGTGTGGAGCAGGAGGTCGGTGACCGAACCGAGGCCCGCCGCTGCCAGCGCGGCGCCGCGTGCCCCCGACAGTCCCTTCACGGCGGTGATGGGCACCGAGGTCAGGTAGGCGAGGCTTCGCCCGCGGTCGGCCTGGTCGGTCACGGGCCCATTGTCGTCGCCGGCACCGACGGAGTCCGACATGCCGATCGCGACGGCGTGTCCCTCGTACCGACGTAGTGTCGGGACCACACCCGATCGGAGGATCCCATGGCGAGCACGGTGCAGGTGACGGACGAGGCCTTCGGGCGACTCCGTCTGTACAACGTGGTGATGGGCGTCCTGCACCTCGTGCAGGGCATCGCGGTCGTCATCCTGGCCACCGACTTCACCATCCCGATCACCGGCACCTTCCTCGCGGGGCCACCCGGGTCGCCGGCATCGTCGCCGGAGGTGCTCTTCGACTTCTCGATCGCCTGGGGCGTGGCCGCCTTCCTGTTCCTGTCGGCGTTCTTCCACCTGTTGTTGGCGGTCGGCCTGCCGAGCCGGTACCGCGACCAGTTGTCACGGGGCCAGAACCAGTTCCGGTGGATCGAGTACTCGCTGTCGTCATCGATCATGATCGTGCTCATCGCCCTGCTGCCCGGGATCACCGACGCCGCGGCGCTCATCGCCCTGTTCGGTGTGAACGCCGGGATGATCTTCTTCGGCTCGGTCCAGGAGCGCTACGAGGCACCGGGTGGCTCCCTGTGGCCGTTCTGGCTGGGCTGCGCGCTGGGCATCGTGCCGTGGATCGCCATCGGCGTGTACCTGGTCTCGCCGGGCAGCGCCGCCGAGCCCCCCGGCTTCGTGTACGGGATCTTCTTCTCGCTGTTCGTGTTCTTCAACAGCTTCGCCCTCACCCAATGGCTCCAGTACCGCCAGGTGGGTCGGTGGCGCGAGTACCTCACCGGGGAGCGGACGTACATCCTCCTCAGCCTCCTGGCCAAGTCGGCGCTCGCCTGGCAGGTCTTCGCCGGGACGCTCGTCGAGTGACCGGGTTCCCATTCCGGCCGACCGGGGGTATCCTCGCGGCGATCCCCTCTCCCCAGGTTCGTCATGTCTGCCCGCTGTGAGATCTGCCACAAGGAACCGAGCTTCGGCAAGAAGGTCACCTTCTCGCACAAGCGCTCGTCGCGTCGCTGGAACCCCAACATCCAGCGGGTCCGGGTGAAGCACGGTTCCAACACCCGCAAGGCCCGCGTCTGCACCTCGTGCATCCGAGCCGGCAAGGTGGAGAAGGCCTAGGGCGTGCAGGGCGTCGTCAAGGTCTACGACCCGTCCACCGGCCTCGGCGTCGTCGTGCTCGACGGCGACCGCCGAGAGGTCTACCTCAGGGGTGACTCCCTCGACGGCTCGGTCTTCCGCATGCTGCGCCAGGGCCAGCGGGTCGTCGTCGACACCGTCACCGAGGGCGACACCGAGTTCGTCACCCGGGTGGGCCTCGGCACCGAGGGCGCCTGAGCCGCGACGCCGATCCCGGTCCGACGGGGCCGGGGGTGGTGTACGCTCCGACCATGGTTCAGGCGTACGTGCTCATCCAGACCGAGGTTGGGAAGGCGGCGACCGTCGCCGATGCCGTCCGGGCTATCGAGGGCGTGGAGACCGCCGACGACGTGACCGGCCCCTACGACGTGATCGTGAAGGCCGCTGCTGACAACGTCGACGACCTCGGCCGCATGGTCGTGGCGTCGATCCAGCAGGTCGATGGCATCACCCGCACCCTCACCTGCCCGGTGGTCCACCTGTAGCCGACGGCGGCGTGGGGAACCCATTCGGGCGACCCATGTCGGGCGACGCGCCATGAACGAGGCTGGGCCGATCCGCTGGCGACTCCACCTGGCGTCGGAGCCGACAGCCGTCTTCGCCGCCCTCGACGACCCGGGTTCACGGTCGCGCTTTTGGGCCGATGAGGCACCCGAGGTCGACGGGACGATCCGCTTCCGCTTCGCCAACGGCGTCGAGACCGACGCCCCGGTGCTGACCCGGGAGCCTCCCACCACCTGGGTGATCGGCTACTTCGACACCAGGGCCGCCTTCCGGTTGGAGGACGACGGGCACGGCGGGACCGACCTGACGATGACGTGCACCGAGTTCGACGAGGTCGACCGCGCCTCACTGGCGGCCGGTTGGCTCAACGTCCTGCTCCCGCTCAAGGCCTGGGTCGACCACGGTGTCGACCTGCACAATCACGATCCGTCACGGACCTGGGATGACGGCTACGCCGACCACTGAGGCGAGATCACCCGAGCTTGGCCGCGATCGATCCGGCGTCGCGCAGGGCGGTCCCATCGGCGCCGACCGCCGTCCAGCCCGGACCGCTCCCCCGCTCCGCCTCCGTGAGGAGGTCCCCGAGCAGTGTCGCCGTGGCCACCCCGCCCGCCGACCAGAGGTAGTGGCTCAGTGAGCCCGGCGGGTTGTTGAGCTCGTTGACGTATAGCTCCTCGCCGGTCCAGAGGAAGTCGAGGCGGGAGACGCCGCGCACCCCGGTCAACCGGGCCACCATCGCGGCCAACTCGCGGATCCGCTCGGCCACCTCGTCGGGCACGTCGGCGGGGAGCTCGCGGCGGGAGCCCTCCAGCCCGCCACCCGACAGGTACTTCTCGCGGTAGTCGTAGAGCGCCCCCGACCGCAGCGGGCGCTCGATCGGCGACACCTCGAGCGCCGGGAACGTCCGGATCGAGACATTGAGGTCGTCGGCGCCCTCGAGGTAGGGCTCGATGACGCCGCCGGACCCGTAGTGGGGGGAGGCGCCGGCGAGGGCGACGGCGGTCGCATGGTCCTCGACCACCTCGATGCCGATCGAGGAACCCCCGAAGCGTGGCTTGGCGATGTAGGGACCCTCGAAGCCCGGAGCGACGTCGGGGTCGATCGGCCGGCGCGGCAACGTCGGCAGCCCGGCGACCTCCATGACGGCACCGAACGCGAGCTTGTCCATCGCCAGGGCGGCCGACCAGGTCGGCGGTCCCGACGAGCGGATCCCGGCGAGGTCGAGGGCGGCCTGCAGCGACCCGTCCTCGCCCGGGCCGCCGTGGCAGGCATTGATGACGGTCTCGACGCCGAGCGGGCGGGGACGGCCGAGCCGGCCCTCGGCGACCCACCCGGCGCCGACCGCCGCCACGAACCCGAGTTCCCGGGCACCCCGGGGGACACCTTCGAGGAAGTCGGCCGCCTCGGCGGCGACCGGGACCTCGTACCAGTCCCCGGTCTTGGTCCAGTACAGCGCCAGCACCTCGGTGCCGGCCTCCGACAGGGTGCGAGCGGCCATGAGCCCGGTCAGGATCGAGATGTCGTGTTCGGGCGAGGGGCCGCCGAACACCACGGCATGGGCGGTCATGGTCGGAGCGTAGATCGCCCGCCGGTTCGCGCCGTGACTCGTCCTAGGGGTAGTGGTCGGGGAGGTCGTTCTCGTAGAGCACGGCGTCGTCGCCTGTCAAGGTGGCGCGCACCCACTCGACCGCATCGGCCCGGGACGCTGCGAACCGGACGTTGGCCGCCCCGCGGCGGGCGCCCCGGCGCAGCGCGGCCCGATTGGTGCGCTTCACGATGACGACGTCGTCGGCGATGGTCGCCGCCGCCGCCCCGAACGCTTCGTTGGCCGCCGCCTGCTCGTGGCCGAGCTCCACCATGCCGGGCGTGACGACCACCCGACGACCTTTCCCAAGACCCGCCAGGGTCTCGAGGGCGGCGGCGGCTCCCGCCGGGTTGGAGTTGTAGGTGTCGTCGACCACCCAGAATCCGCCGGGCCCCCGCGCCACCGTCTGGCGGTGGTCGGGCGTCGCCGCCCCCTCGAACGCATCGGCCAGCCGTTCGAGCGGGACTCCGGCGGCGAGGCCCACCCCGACGGCCACGGCGAGGTTGGTCGGGAATGGCACCTCGGGGACCGTCCCGACCGGCGTGCCCCGCACCGAGACCTCCCAGCCGTCGTCGGC
>JBFLKR010000121.1:0-6186 GCA_040883295.1 Acidimicrobiia bacterium | reverse complement strand
GCCTGATCGTGACGGCCGACGGCGCCGTGTTCCGAGGTCGATCGGTTGGGGTCGAGGGAGTCACCACCGGAGAGGTCGTGTTCAACACGTCGATGACCGGCTACCAGGAGATCCTCACCGACCCGTCCTACGCCGGGCAGGTCGTGGTGCTCACCGCCTCCCATGTGGGCAACTACGGCACGACCCCCGCCGACGACCAGGCCGCCGGCCCCCACGCCAGGGGGCTGATCATCCGGGCGCTCGCCCGACGGCACTCGAACTGGCGGGCCGAGGGCAGCCTCGCCGCCTGGCTGCGAGAGCACGGCCTGGTCGCCCTGGCCGACGTCGACACCCGGGCACTCACCCGCCACGTCCGCGACCACGGCGCCCAACCCATCGCCATCGGCACCGACGTCGACGAGGCCGAGCTGCGGCGGCTCGCCGCCGACGCCCCCCGCATGGAGGGACAGGACCTGGCGACCGGCGTGGGCACGACGCAGCCGTACCGGGTCGGCGCCACCGTCGAGCGGCGGGGACTCGTCGCTGCCCTCGACCTCGGCTTGAAGCGCGACATCACCACCCAACTGGCCGCCCGGGGCTGGGACGTCGAGGTGCTGCCGCCCACGGCGACCGCCGACGACGTGCGGGCGCTGGCTCCTGACGGCTTCTTCATCTCCAACGGGCCCGGGGACCCCGAGCCACTCGAGGGCCCCATCGCCACCGTGCGGGCCCTGCTGGGGGAGGTGCCCACCTTCGGCATCTGCCTCGGCCACCAGGTCCTCGGCCTCGCGCTCGGTGGCACCACCTTCAAGCTCCCCTTCGGTCACCACGGCGGCAACCACCCGGTGCGGCGCATCGCCGACGGCACCGTGGCGATCACCGCCCAGAACCACGGCTTCGCGGTCGATCCCGCCAGTTTCGGGGTGCCGATGCCCCCGGCGCCCGAGGGCGGCAACCCGTGGGACCGGCCGTTCCCCGACCACCTCGAGACGGTCGTCGGGCGGGCGGTGGCCACCCATCAGAACCTCAACGACGGCACCCTCGAGGGCCTCGCCTGTCTCGAGGTGCCCGCCTTCGGGGTCCAGTACCACCCCGAGGCCGCCCCCGGCCCCCACGACGCCGTCGGGCTGTTCGACGACTTCACCCGCCTCATCGAGGAGGCCGCCGATGCCCGGGCGTAGCGACATCGAGACGATCCTCGTCATCGGCTCGGGCCCGATCATCATCGGCCAGGCCTGCGAGTTCGACTACTCGGGGACCCAGGCCACCAAGGTCCTGCGGCGAGAGGGCTACCGGGTGGTGCTCGTGAACTCCAATCCGGCGACGATCATGACCGATCCCGAGTTCGCCGACGCCACCTACATCGAGCCCATCACCCCGGGCGTGGTGGAGTCGATCATCGCCAAGGAGCGCCCCGACGCGCTGCTCCCCACCCTGGGGGGCCAGACGGCGCTGAACGTGACCACCCAGCTCGTGAAGGCGGGGATCCTCGAGCGGTACGGCGTCGAGCTCATCGGCGCCGGGATCGACGCCATCGAACGAGCCGAGGACCGGGGCCTGTTCAAGGAGACGATGGAGGCGGTGGGGCTCGAGACGCCCCGAGCCGTCTACGCCCGCTCGATGGACGAAGCCCTCGCCGCTGCCCGTGACATCGGGTACCCGGTCATGATCCGCCCCTCGTACATCCTCGGCGGGGGCGGGACCGGCCTCGCCGTGGACGAGGCGGAGTTCCGCACCAAGGCCCGGATCGGACTCGAGACCTCGCCGATTGCCGAGATCCTCGTCGAGGAGTCGGTGGAGGGCTGGAAGGAGTACGAGCTCGAGGTCATGCGCGACCGGGCGGACAACGCCGTGATCATCTGCTCGATCGAGAACCTCGACGCGATGGGCGTCCACACCGGTGACTCGATCACGGTCGCCCCCGCCATGACGCTGTCCGACCGCGAGTACCAGGCGATGCGCGACGACGCCATCACCTGCCTGCGGGCGATCGGGGTCGAGACCGGCGGCTCCAACGTGCAGTTCGCCGTCGACCCCGAGACCGGTCGGCGCCTCATCATCGAGATGAACCCGCGGGTCAGCCGCTCGTCGGCGCTGGCCTCCAAGGCGACCGGCTTCCCGATCGCCAAGATCGCCGCCCTGTTGGCCGTCGGCCACACGCTCGACGAGATCGCCAACGACATCACCGGCAAGACCCCGGCGTCGTTCGAGCCGGCGCTCGACTACGTGGTGGTCAAGGCCCCTCGATTCGACTTCGCCAAGTTCCCCTCGGCCTCGGCCACCCTCGGGACGTCGATGCAATCGGTGGGTGAGGCCATGGCGATCGGCCGCACCTTCCCCGAGGCGCTCCAGAAGGCGCTTCGCAGCCTCGAGACGGGCCGAGCCGGTCTCAATGCGGACCCAGCCGAGGGCGCCTATCGGGACCTGTCCGACGACGAGCTCCTCGCCCGGGTCGCCACCCCGACCCCATCTCGGATCTTTCACGTCGGCGAGGCGCTCCGGCGGGGGATGGACGTCGACGACGTCGCTGCCGCCAGTCGCTACGACCCCTGGTTCGTGGCCGAGATGGCCGAGATCGTCGCCGTTCGGCACGACCTCGAGGCCGCCACCCGGCCCGAGCCCGCGCTCCTCACCGACGCCAAGCGCCTCGGGTTCTCGGACCGCCAGATCGCCCACCTCACCGGCGCCGACGCCGACGAGGTCCGAGCCCGTCGGCTCGAGGCGGGCATCGTCCCCACCTACAAGACCGTCGACACGTGTGCCGCCGAGTTCGAGGCGACGACGCCCTACCTGTACTCGACCTACGAGGACGAGGACGAGGTCACCCCCGCCGACCGGCCCCGCGTCGTGGTCCTCGGCTCGGGGCCCAACCGGATCGGCCAGGGGATCGAGTTCGACTACTGCTGCGTGCACGCCGCCTTCGCCCTCGACGACGCCGGCTACGAGACCGTCATGGTCAACTGCAACCCCGAGACCGTCTCCACCGACTACGACACCTCGGACCGGCTCTATTTCGAACCGCTCACCGTCGAGGACGTGCTGGCGATCGTGGAGGCCGAACGGCCCGAGGCGGTCATCGTCCAGTTGGGCGGCCAGACCCCGCTCAACCTCGCCAGGGACCTCGAGGCCCGTGGGGTCCCGATCGCCGGCACCAGCCCGGCCTCGATCGACGTGGCCGAGGACCGCGAACGCTTCTCGGCGCTGTGCCGGGAGCTCGGGATCCGCCAGCCGGCCCACGGGATCGCCACGAGCCCCGGCGAGGCCGAGGACGTGGTCGACCGGATCGGGCTCCCCGTGCTCGTGCGACCCTCCTACGTGCTCGGCGGCCGGGCGATGCGGGTCATCTACTCCTACGAGGAGCTCTCCGACTACCTCGACGAGATGTACGGCGAGCCCGGTGACGAGCACCTCGACCTCGCCTCGGCCCCGCTGCTGATCGACCGATTCCTCGAGGCGGCCACCGAGGTCGACGTGGACGCCGTCCACGACGGCACCGAGTTGCTGGTCGGGGGCATCATGGAGCATGTCGAGGAGGCGGGCGTCCACTCAGGCGATTCGGCCTGCATCACGCCACCCCCGACCCTGTCCCCGAGCGCCGAGGCGACGATTCGCCAGGCCACCGCCGACCTGGCCGCGGCGCTGGGGGTGCGCGGCCTCATCAACCTCCAGTTCGCCGTCAAGGGCGACGACGTCTACCTGCTCGAGGCGAACCCCCGGGGTTCGCGCACCGTCCCGTTCATCTCCAAGGCCACCGGCGTCCCACTCGCCAAGGTGGCCGCCCGGGTCATGTTGGGCGCCACGCTGGCCGATCTGCGTGAGGCCGGCGTGTACCGGGAGCGGCCGCAGACGTTCACCGCCGTGAAGGAGGCCGTCCATCCGTGGTCGCGGTTCCCCGACGAGGACATCATCCTCGGTCCGGAGATGCGGGCCACCGGCGAGGTGATGGGGGCGTCGGCCACCGCCGCGGTGGCCTTCGGGAAGGCGGTGTTGGGCGCCGGTGCCCGTCTGCCCGACTCCGGGACGATCTTCTTCTCCCTCGCGGACCGTGACAAGCAGGTGGGCCTCGCGGCCGCCCAGGCCTTCCACCACCTGGGTTTCACGCTCCTCGCCACCGAGGGCACGGCCCGGTTCCTCGACCACTACGGCGTGCCGTCGGTGCTGGTCCCGAAGATCGGGCGGGGCGAGGGCGACACCCGCCAACGCATCGAGGCGGGGGAGGTCGACCTGGTGGTCAACACCCCCCGGGGCGGGGTGGCCCGCGACGACGGCCACCTCATCCGCATCGCCGCCAACAGCCGCGGCATCCCCTGCATCACCACGGTCCAGGGGGCGCTCGCCGCCGCCCGGGCGGTGCAGATGGGGGACGCCATCGAACGCGACGTGCGCAGCCTGCAGGACTGGCTCGCATGAACCTGGGGGTGACGCTGGGACCGGTCTCGCTCCGGTCCCCGCTCGTCGCCGCGTCCGGCACGGTCGGCTCGGTGGTGGACGCCGCCGGTGCCGTCGACTTCACCCACTACGGCGCCGCGGTGGCCAAGAGCGTGGCCGGCACGCCCTGGCCGGGTCGGCCGGCGCCGCGCCTCGCCCCGACGGAGGCCGGGATGCTCAACGGGATCGGCATCCAGAACCCCGGCATCGAGGCGTGGGCGGCCGAGATCGGAGGGGCGCTCGGCGACCTCGACGTGCCCGTGTGGGGGAGCGCGGTCGGCCAGACCGTCGACGAGTTCGCCGAGGTGGCCGCCGGGCTCGAGGCCGCCGGGGTGGCTGCCATCGAGGTGAACCTCTCATGCCCCAACCTCGACCACGGGGAGATCTGGGCCCACGACGCCGATCTGAGCCGCCAGGTCGTCTCGGCAGTGCGGGCGGCGACGACCCTCCCGCTGGGGGCCAAGCTCTCCCCGAACGTCCCCGACGTGACGCCGATGGCCGCGGCGGCGCTCGAGGCCGGCGCCGACTGGCTCGTCCTCACCAACACGGCGCTCGGGGCGGCGATCGACATCGAAGACCGCACCCCACGCCTCTCGGGGGTCACCGGCGGCTACTCGGGGCCGGGGCTCAAGCCTCTCTCGCTCCGCTGCGTCCTGCAGGCCCGTCGGTCGCTCGGGCCCGTCCCCATCGTCGGGACCGGCGGGATCCGCACGGGGGAGGACGTGATCGAGTACCTCATGGCCGGCGCTTCGGCGGTGGGTGTCGGCACCGGCCACTTCGAGGACCCCAAGCTCGCGGCACGCCTGCTCCGGGAGGTGGGCCGTTGGTGCGCCCGCCACGGGGTGTCCGGCCTCGCCGAACTCGTCGGGTCGGGGGTGCCCGCATGAGGGCGCCGATCCTGGTCGCCCTCGACGTGCCGACCGCCGAGGAGGCGGTGCGACTCGCCAATGCCGTCCGGCCCCACGTGGCGGGCTTCAAGGTGGGTCTCGAGTTGTTGCTGGGACCGGGGCCGGCGGTCGTCGGTTCCCTGGCGGCCGACGGCAGCGACGTGTTCGCCGACGCCAAGCTCCATGACATTCCGACGACGGTGGAGCGCGCCGCCGCCCAGCTCGGCCGAATCGGGGCCCGATGGGTCACGGTCCACGCCGCCGGCGGGGCCGAGCAGCTGCGGGCGGCGGCTGAGGGACTGTCCACGGGTGCCGGGGGGCGGAGGGCGGGGGTGCTGGCCGTCACCGTCCTCACCTCGTCCGATGCCGACACCCTCGTGGAGGTGGGCGTGACCGGCACGCCGGGCCGCCAGACGGCCCGGCTCGCCAAACTGGCGGCCGGCTCCGGTGCCGAGGGCGTCATCTGCTCGGTGAAGGAGCTCGGCGTCGTCGCCGAGGTGGCCCCCGACCTGCTCCGGGTGACGCCCGGGATCCGCCCCGTCGGTGCCGGCGCCGACGACCAGCGCCGGGTGGCCACACCAGCCGAGGCGATCCGCCGCGGTGCCGACTACCTGGTGATCGGGCGGCCCATCACGAGAGCGAAGGACCCGGCCGCAGCGGCGGCTGCGATCGCGGCATCGCTGCTCGACACAGAGGCCGTCAGGTCTCTGAAGCACTGAAGTACCCAAGTACTGAAGTACTGTCACCCCATGTCGCTCCCCGAACCGGGAGCGATGGCGGCCCTGCGGGCCGAATACCGCGACGACCCGGTGTACGCCGGCCCGTGGTGGGTGGTGGGAGCCTACCTGGACGGGCGCTTCCCCCGGTACGCCCAGGCGCCTCCTCCGGTGGT
>JBFLKR010000120.1:0-2786 GCA_040883295.1 Acidimicrobiia bacterium | reverse complement strand
GAAGTACCGTCGTACCTACTTCGCGCGAGCCTTGGCGGAGGCGCCGGACACCCAGCCGCCGGCAGCCTTCTCGCTGACGCCGGCGATCTCGGCGACCTTGGCCGTCTCGGTCTTCGCCAGGTCGGCGAAGGTGAGGATGCCGGCCTCCTTCAGCCGCCCTGCGTAGGCGGGGCCGACGCCGGACAGCTCGGTGAGGTCGTCGGCGACGAGCTCCTTGGCCGCGGTCTTGGCGGTCTTGGCGACCTTCTTGACGTCCTTGACGGTCTCGTCGACGGCGACCTCGATGGTCTCGGCCACCTCGCCCTCGGGAGCGAAGTTGGTGCGCCAATTGGTGACCAGCTCCTCGAGCTGGCCGCGCAGCTTGCCGGCCTGCTCCTGCCACTGGTCGACGTTGACCCGCTCGCCCATCTTGTGGGTGAGGTCGTCCACGTCGACCTTCTCGCGGAGCTCGCCCACGGTCTCGGAGCCGACCTTGGCCCACTCGCCGTAGGCGCTCTTGGCCTTGGTGCCGAACTCGTCGGCCTTGGCCTTGTAGTCGGTCTCGCGGGCCTTCTCGGTCAGCGTCTCGAACCGTTCGCCGAGGTGCAACTCGGTGAACTTGCGGCCGGCGATGACGCCGGCGCCGATCGTGGCGTGGAAGGCCTTCTCGAGGCCGGCCTTCACCTCGGCGGGATCGATCGCGACCTTCTCGGTGGTGTTCGTCATGTCAGTTCATCCCTTTCCTGGGACTCGGACCCGGACTCGAGCATCTCCCGGTAGCGGGCGAGGAGCTCCTCACGCTGGTCGGGCGTGAGATCGGGGTCGGCGGCGATGGCCGTCTCGACCACGGTCTCGTGTGGCTCGCTGAGGAGCCCGGCCCGTGCGTAGAGGGTCTCCGCCGAGATCGAGAGGCCCGTGGCGATGGACTTCAGGATCTCGGCCGACGGCTTGCGCAGGCCCCGCTCGATCTGGCTCAGGTAGGGATTCGAGATCCCGGCCTGGTCGGCCAGCTTGCGGAGTGACAAGGCCGCCTGTTCCCGCTGTTGCCGGATGAAGGTGCCTATGTCCGAGTGCTTCTCGGTCATCTGCTTGCAATTGTAAGCACTCTTGCTTGCAATTGCAAGCGGGCATCGTCCAGCGCTCCGTCGAAATCGCGTGACACGGTGTCACGGCGCGAGGTAGGCTGAGCAGGACGTCGAGGCAGGGATTGCACCGTGGGCGCGCCAGTTGGGCCAGATCTTCCGTTTCCGCCGACTCCGTCGGCCAGCGTGGCGGGGCGCACCCTCGCCGAGTCGATCCACCGGTGGCGGCGGGAGCCCCGCCGGCTCCCCGACGATGTCCCGAACATCGTCATCTTCATGACCGATGATGCCGGGTTCTCGAATGCCGAGTGCTTCGGTGGCCCGGTCCACATGCCGACCCTCGCCCGACTTGCCGGGGACGGCGTCGCCTACAACCGGTTCCACACCACCGCGATCTGCTCGCCGACCCGGGCGTCGCTCCTCACGGGGCGCAACCACCACGCAGTCGGGTTCGGGCAGATCACCGAGTTCGCCACCGACTTCGACGGGTACGTAGGCGAGATCCCCCGGTCGGCGGCGACCATCGCCCGGGTCCTGTCGGACCACGGCTACACGACGGGCGCGTTCGGGAAGTGGCACAACACGCCGACGACCCACATCACGAAGACCGGCCCGTTCCACCTGTGGCCGACCGGGGTCGGGTTCGACTACTTCTACGGCTTCCTTGCGGGGGAGGCGTCCCAGTACGAGCCTCGCCTGTTCGAGAACACCAAGGCGATCGAGCCACCGGCCACCCCCGACGAGGGCTACCACCTCACCGAGGACATGGCGGACAAGGCGATCGACTTCATCCGCACGAGCCGGACGCTCAACCCGGAACGTCCCCTCTTCGTCTACTTCACCCCGGGAGCGGTCCACGGCCCCCACCAGGTGGCCGACGAGTGGTCGGCGCGATACGAGGGACGCTTCGACGACGGCTGGGAGGCGCTCCGCGAGGAGACCTTCACCCGCCAGAAGGAGCTGGGCTGGATCCCCGACGATGCCGAGCTGACCCTGATCGATCCCACCATGCAGCCCTGGGAGGAGGTCCCCACCGAGCAGCGGGCGTTCCAGACCCGCCTCATGGAGGTCTACGCCGGCTTCCTCGAGCACACCGACGCCCAGTACGGCAAGGTGGTCGACGAGCTCGAGCGCCAGGGCCTGTTGGAGAACACGCTGATCTTCTACATCTTCTCCGACAACGGGGCATCGGCCGAGGGGATGAACGGGACCATCGCCGAGTTGTTGGCCCAGAACGGCATCGTCACCTCCGTGGAGGAGCAGTTGGAGGTGCTCGACCGCGACTACGGCGGGCTCGAGGCCCTCGGCACGCCGCTGGTCGACTCCATGTACCACCACGGGTGGGCGTGGGCGGGCGACACGCCCTTCAAGTCGACCAAGCTGGTCGCCGCCCACTTCGGCGGCACCCGGACGCCGCTGGTGGTGCATTGGCCTCGTGGGATCCCGGCCGATCCGACGCCCCGATCGCAGTTCCACCACGTCAACGACGTGGCCGCCACCATCTACGACGTCCTCGGCATCGACCCGCCCCGACGGGTCGACGGTGTCGAGCAGGACCCGCTCGACGGTGTCTCGATGGCGCCGACGTTCAGCGATGCCACCGCCCCGACCGGCAAACGGACCCAGTACTTCGAGGTCATGGGCAGTCGCGGCGTGTACCACGACGGCTGGTTCGCCGGCGCGTTCGGCCCCAGGGCGCCGTGGGTCGCCGACACGTCCGGGTTG